>WTIQ01000460.1 GCA_011525185.1 Paracoccaceae bacterium
TCATAGAGAAGCGTTTTGTAGCGCTGCATCGCGCTGAGGCGCAGCGCGGAAAAGAGATCGCGGTATTCTTCCTCCATCGTCTGAATAATGCTCCGGCTCAGGGCGGCTATAATAGGCGCGATCAAAAGCGTTTGCGCGATGATCATCGCCGTGGGAGTGTAGAGCAATCCAAACACACCTAAAGGGCCCAAATTGGATAGCATTAGATAGACACAGAGTCCAACTACGACAGGGGGCAGCCCCATAAGTGCATTGATTAAAACGATGCATCCTGTACGACCGCGAAACTTACTCACCGCGAGCATAGCCCCAATTGGCAAACCAATCAGGGCCGCAAAAAACACGGCGAGCAATGAGACCCGAAGCGACAACAGAACAATGGCCCACAGGTCAGCGTCCCCTGTGAGGATCAGCATAAGGGACGACAAAAACGCGTCTGAGAACGTTTGCATGGCTCGGTTTCTCTTAAACTCAGTCCGAACTCAATTAGCGCAGATTGCAGCGCTCTGAAAGTTGCAAATTAGTACAACATCAATCCTCAAACCGATATGGTCGTTACGACGCCTGCAACATCTCCCAAACGCGCAAAGGCGTGAAGGGCATATCAGCTTGCCGCACACCTTTGTCCCACATGGCGTCTTGGACCGCATTGGCAACCGCAGCAAGGGCGCCGACTGTGCCTGCTTCTCCACAGCCCTTGACCCCCATCACATTTGCCGTTGAGGGAACAGGTTCTGTTTCAAACGTCATGAAAGGCACATCGCTTGCCCGTGGCATCCCATAATCCATAAAGGTGGCTGTCAAAAGCTGACCCTCTTCATCATAAACCACATGCTCGCTTATGGCTTGGCCTATACCCTGTGCGACACCGCCATGTACCTGACCCTCCACAATGAGCGGATTAAAGAGGTTCCCAAAATCATCGACAACTGTATATCGATCGACCACCACATGCCCCGTTTGCGGGTCCACTTCCACCTCCGCAATATGGGCCCCATTGGGAAAGGAACGCGCCTCAAGTTGCACCGTTGAGCTATGTGAGAGGAGGTCAAGACGCTCATCCGCACGGGCTAGAGCCGCACATTCTTGCATCGTCGGTGTCACATTTGACCCAGGGATGCGAAAGCTCTCATCGTCAAATTCGATATCTTCGGCGGCGACCTCATGCTTTTCTGCCAGATATCCTTTGAAGGCCTCTACCATTTTTGCAACAGTCACCAAGGTCGCATTATTTTGGACCGTGGAAGAGCGCGATCCCCCTGTGCCGCCTCCTGTCGCAATAAGGTCACTATCGCCCTGAATGACGGAAATATCCTGCATGGGAATACCCGTTTGATCGGCAAGAAACTGGGCAAAGACCGTTTCATGACCCTGACCATTAGACTGCGTGCCGACAAAAATATGGACGGTTCCATCGTCATTAAAGGTCACTTTCGCCGTTTCACTGGGATCCCCCAGAATACTTTCGATATAATAGCAAAGCCCCTGCCCGCGCAGTTTTCCTGCCGCTTCGCTTTGGGCGCGACGCGCCTGAAAGCCTGCAACATCGGCAGAGTGCTCGGCGTGGGCAAGGACACGGGCAAAATCGCCCACGTCATAGGTCTCTCCCGTAGTCGTGAGATAGGGGAACGCCTCTTTTGCGATAAAGTTTTTGCGCCGCAACTCCCACGGATCGACGCCAAGTTCGCGTGCGGCGCGATCCATCACACGCTCAAGCACATAAATCGCCTCAGGCCGACCCGCGCCCCGATAGGCATCCACTTGCGTGGTGTTGGTATAGACCCCTTTCACATTCAACCAGCTCGTTTGCACATCATATGTGCCCATCAAGACCTTTGAAAACAGCTCGGTTTGGATTGGCTGTCCAAGCTGCGAATTATACGCCCCAAGATTACAGTGAGTCGTCACGCGATAGGCTGTTATCTTGTGATCTTCGTCGAAGGCGAGTTCAGCAAGCGACACCAAATCCCGACCTGCGTTATCCGTGAGCATGCCCTCGGTGCGCTCTGACATCCACCGCACAGGACGGTCCAATTCTTTGGCCGCATAGGCGCAGAGGTAAATTTCAGGATACATCATGGCCTTCATCCCAAAGCCCCCGCCAACATCAGGGGTGGTCACTCGAATTTCGCTCTCCTCCATACCAAAGGCTTTGGCGAGACGTGACTTGATCCCCCAAACCCCTTGCCCGTTGACGCAGACATGCAAGCGCCCCTCTACCACTTCAGCAAACACACCACGGGGTTCGATTGAATTTGCAATCACTCGGTTATCAACAACATTGAGGGTGACATGATGCGCCGCCGCTTGGAAGGCGGCCTCAGTTGCGTCTTTGTCCCCTTTCCCCCAATCAAAGGCGATGTTGTCAGGGACGTCTGCGTGCAAAGGCTCTCCGCCCGCAGAAAGGTCAAGATGCACAGGCAACTCGTCTATATCGAGCTCGACCAATTCTGCCGCATCGCGCGCCGCGTCAAGTGAGTTTGCCACGATCACGGCCACAGGCTCTCCCACAAAACGCACTCTTTCGCCCGCCAAAATCGGACGATCAGGAGACGCCCCTTTGGACCCATCGATATTGGCCACAACAACGCCATCCATGTTAGGGCTTACACCAGCATCCAGCAGCTCGGACAACGAGACGACCATGTGAACGCCCTCACTCGCACGCGCCTCACTCAGGTCAAGCGTGGTAATTGTGCCATGTGCGACAGAGGAGCGCAGAAAATACGCATGAAGGGCATGGGCGGGGGCGATGTCATCAACATATCTCCCATGCCCTGTTAAAAACCGAAGGTCCTCTTTGCGCGTAACTGGCTGACTTTTCCCAAATTTCTGCATAATGTGTCCCCAAAATGAGTGCGTCTTATTTTGGTGCAAACCTAGCGTCGCATTTCGGAATGTCTAGCGCCATCGTGCGTCGTAAGATACCAGCGCCAGACAAAATATGAGCAAGCTCAAACGCGACACATCATAGGGTAAAGGGGTCGCAAAAGGCGCGTCGTTTCTTTGGCAAATGCCTAAAAATTTGTTAGGAGTGTTTGTTCTGGCAAAAGTGTGACACGCAACAGAAGGGTATTATCAATGGAACACGTTAAATTCACGCAAATGAAAGACGGTGACAAAGAGGATTATACGTTTCTGACGGAGCATGAAATCGAGTATACAAAAGGCACCGCAGATCGTCTGCTCAAAGCGCTGGTTAGTCTGGACGAAGGTTTGTCGGGGTATCAAATTACGCGACTTGGTCACTCCGTTCAATCTGCGACACGGGCCTATCGAGATGGCGCAGATATTGATTGGATTGTTTCCGCTCTCTTGCATGACATCGGCGATATATTTGCGCCTTACAACCACGATGAATATGCAGCGACCATTCTAAAACCATTTGTTCGTGAACAGTGCACATGGGTGGTCGAAAAGCATGGCGATTTCCAAATGATCTATTACGGCGATCACGTCGGCGGCAACCCGAACAAGCGTGACGCCTACAAGGACCACCCCTATTTTGAGGATTGTGTCGAATTTTGCGAACGCTGGGACCAATCAAGCTTTGATCCCACCTATGACAGCAAACCGATCGAGTTTTTTGCCGATATGGTGCGGGAGGTCTTTGCCAGAACGCCCTACGATCCAAAGGTTATACGGGCAGGCGAGCGCGAACCTCTCGTTACGTAACGCCAACCGTCATAGGGACGGAAAATTTTCGCCACAGCACCCTTTCCCTTTCAAGTGTAACGGGATAAATCCCACGGCTGAAACCGTTTGACCGGGGCTTTGACATGGCATTAGAGAAAAACTTTGACGCGGCACACGCAGAGAAACGTCTTTATGAGATGTGGGAAACATCAGGCTGCTTTACAGCAGGCGCAAATAAGAGCCGCGAAGAGAGCTTTTGCATTATGTTACCCCCCCCGAATGTGACGGGACATCTTCATGTCGGGCACGCGTTTAATCATACGCTCATGGATATCCTAACGCGCTGGAAGCGGATGCAGGGCTATGACACGCTCTGGCAACCAGGCCTTGATCACGCGGGTATTGCGACCCAGCTCATGGTCGAAAAGCAGATGGCAGAAGATGGCGAGAGTCGCAAACGCTCGGAAATGGAGCGCGACGAATTTCTTGCCAAAGTCTGGGCGTGGAAAAGCGACAAAGGCGGCATCATCGAACAACAGGCGCGTCGCTTGGGGGACAGCATGGATTGGGAGCGCTCCGCTTTCACCATGTCTGGCGCAGAAACCGCACCGGCCACAGAAAAGCCTGGAAATTTTCACGATGCCGTTCTCAAAGTTTTTGTTGAGATGTACAATAAGGGACTGATTTATCACGGCAAACGCCTCGTAAACTGGGATCCGCATTTTGAAACCGCCATTTCCGACCTTGAGGTCGAAAACATCGAAGTTGATGGGCATATGTGGCATTTCAAATATCCCCTCGCTGGTGGCGAAACCTATGAATACGTTGAAAAAGATGAGGATGGGCACATCACCTTACGGGAAACCCGTGACTATATCTCGATTGCCACAACACGCCCTGAAACCATGCTTGGGGATGGGGCTGTGGCTGTCCACCCCTCTGATGAGCGATACGCGCCCATTGTCGGAAAGCTCTGTGAAATTCCTGTCGGACCCAAAGAGCATCGCCGCTTGATCCCGATCATCACCGACCCCTACCCTGATCCTGATTTTGGCTCTGGGGCGGTAAAAATCACAGGTGCACATGATTTCAATGACTATCAAGTGGCGAAACGGGGCAAAATCCCGATGTATAACTTGATGGATACCAAAGGGGGCATGCGCGCCGATGGTCGCCCTTATGCAGAAGAGGCCGCAACCGCGCAAGCCATTGCCAATGGCACAAAGAGCTTTGACGAAGAGATGATCGCCGCGATGAACCTTGTTCCCGAAGCCTATCGCGGGCTTGATCGCTTTGAAGCGCGCAAACGTGTCGTTGCGGATATAACAGCAGAGGGCAATGCGGTGATGATCGCAAACCCTCAGAGCAAAGAAGAGGGACAAGAGGGCATGATTCCCTTGGTCGAAAGCAAACCGATTATGCAGCCCTTTGGGGATCGCTCGAAGGTCGTCATCGAACCGATGTTGACCGATCAATGGTTTGTTGACTCCGCCAAGATCGTAACACCCGCCTTAGACGCAGTGAGATCTGGTCGCATCAAAATCATGCCCGAGAGCGGTGAAAAGGTCTATTATAACTGGCTGGAAAATATCGAACCCTGGTGTATCTCGCGCCAGTTATGGTGGGGCCACCAAATTCCTGTTTGGTATGATGAGGCGGGCAATCAGTATTGCGCCGAAAATCAAGCAGCTGCTCAGGCGCTTGCGGGGGACGGCGTAAGCTTGACCCGTGATCCTGATGTTTTGGATACTTGGTTTTCTTCGGGATTATGGCCTATCGGTACGCTGGGCTGGCCCGAAGAAACTGACGCGCTGAAACGCTATTTCTCAACAGATGTTTTGATCACAGGTCAGGATATTTTGTTTTTCTGGGTCGCGCGAATGATTATGATGCAACTGGCCGTGGTGGATGAGATCCCCTTTCATACGGTTTACCTTCACCAGTTGGTGCGCGACGCGAAGGGCGAAAAAATGTCAAAGACGCGCGGCAATGTGATCGACCCGCTTGACATGATCGATACCTACGGCGCGGATGCGTTACGCATGTCAAATGCAGCGATGGCCGCTCTTGGCGGTTTGTTGAAAATCTCTGAGGATCGGATCAAAGGCTATCGTAATTTTGGCACAAAACTCTGGAATGCGGCGCGCTTTGCAGAAATGAATGACGCCTATAGCGCCCCTCCTTTGCCGCGCTCTCCTGATCTTGCGAAGATCCATGAGCCTCTGAACAAGTGGATCATCGGAGAAACCGCGAAAACACGTGTTGCCGTCGATGAAGCCCTTGAAGCCTATCGATTTAATGATGCGGCTCAGACGCTTTATGCCTTTATATGGGGGAAAGTCTGTGACTGGTATGTTGAGTTTTCAAAACCGCTCCTCAATGCCGAGGGTGAACAGGCCCAAGAGGAAACCCGCGCCACAATGGCATGGGTCTTGGATCAATGCCTTATTCTCCTTCACCCCATCATGCCCTTTATTACCGAAGAGCTTTGGGGCAATCTTTCAGAGCGTTCCAAGAAATTGGTGCATGCGGACTGGCCTGTGTATGGCCTCGACTTGGTTGAGGAAGAAGCAGATCGTGAAATGAATTGGGTGATTGGCGCGATTGAGGAAATCCGTTCTGTGCGTATGCAAATGCATGTCCCAGCGGGTGCCAAAATCCCAATGTTGATGACGGAGATGGATGAAGCGGCACGCCAAGCCTGGACACGCAACGAAGTGCTGATCAAAAAGCTCGCGCGTATCGAGCGCCTTGAAGAAGTCGAGAGTTTTCCAAAGGGATGCGCAAGTCTCACAATCAAGGGTGCCTCGCTGGGCCTTCCCCTTGCGGGCATCATAGATATTGCCGAGGAAAAAGCGCGTTTGCAAAAGTCACTCGATAAACTTGCTAAGGAGCTCGGCGGCTTGCGCGGGCGTCTTAACAATCCAAAATTTGTGGAAAGCGCACCCGAAGCCGTCGTAACGGAGACGCGCCATAATCTGGCCCAGCGGGAAGATGAAGAAGCGCAACTGAAAGCGGCGCTGGCGCGACTAGCGGAATTGGACTAAAGCGCTGTGACTGATAAAACGCACCATCCCTCTGGCGGGCCATGGCGCAATTTTTATGGGCGTTTCAAGGGCAAAACCCTGAACCAAGCGCAGCAGGACAGGCTTGAGCGCGACCTAGAGGCGCTCTCGCTGCAGGGGGTGAGTTGGCAGGACAATCCAGATCGCAAACCTCTTGATCTTGTCTCTCTTTTCGGGGGGAAAGAGATCTGGCTTGAGATTGGCTTTGGGGGTGGCGAGCATCTTATCCACCAAGCAAAATTGCATCCCGACATCTGCTTTATCGGATGCGAGCCATTCCAAAACGGAGTTGCGATGCTGCTCGGTAAGATCGAAAAGGAAGGTCTGAGCAATATTCTCATTTACCCAGGTGACGCACGACATCTCTTTGATGTGCTCCCAGCGCAAAGCATTTCAAAAAGCTTTCTTTTGTACCCCGATCCTTGGCCCAAAAAACGCCACCACAGACGCCGATTTGTCACAGAAAATCATCTCAAACCACTCGCGGCGGTGATGAAAAAGGGAGCGCATTTTCGCATCGCAACGGATATAGAGGATTATGTGCGACAAACCTTAGAGGAGGTTCCAAAATCTGGTTTCGAACTGATGAGCAAAACGGAGGAGGAACAAAAATCTCCTTGGGCGGACTGGATTTCAACGCGCTACGAACAAAAAGCCCTTAGAGAAGGACGAAGGCCAAACTATCTGACCTATCGGCGTCAAGCTGAGCGGCGATAAATCGGGCATGGACGACATAAAAAGCTTGCGCTATCACCTGACGAATACGAATTTAGCCAACACAGACAAAGGATCACTGAATGTCCGCTCACGGCAGCCCCATTCCCATGACATCTCGAAAATCAGGCGCGCTTAAGGGCGAAGCTCATGTCCCTGGGGACAAATCGATCTCACACCGCTCTTTGATCCTTGGCGCGATGGCGATCGGGAGAACCGAGATCTCTGGGCTTTTGGAGGGGCAAGACGTGCTGGATACGGCAAAAGCGATGGAGGCTTTTGGGGCAAAAGTCACGGATCATGGGTCAGGGCAATGGAGCGTGGATGGTGTGGGGGTCGGCGGCTTTCAAGAGCCAGAGACTGTGATTGATTGCGGAAATTCAGGAACCGGTGTGCGCCTGATCATGGGGGCGATGTCCACGCATAATATTACCGCAACCTTCACAGGCGATGCGAGCCTCAACAAACGCCCGATGTCACGTATCACAGACCCAATCACTGAGTTTGGCGCAACCTCTTATGGGCGAAGTGGTGGCCGCTTGCCGATGACAATCGTTGGTGCCAAATCGCCTGTCCCCGTTCGCTACAGCGTTCCCATGCCCTCCGCTCAGGTGAAATCTGCGGTGCTTCTGGCAGGATTGAATGCCCCAGGTGAAACCATTGTGATCGAAAAAGAGGCAACCCGCGATCATACCGAGCGCATGTTGACAGGGTTTGGCGCGGATGTGTCTGTCGAAACGTCAAGCGAGGGCCGGATCATCACTTTGAAAGGCTATCCTGAATTAAAGCCCCAGACTATAACCGTCCCGCGTGATCCCAGCTCAGCGGCCTTTCCTGTCTGCGCCGCCCTAATTTGTGAGGGGTCAGATGTTTTGGTGCCCAACATCGGCTTGAACCCAACGCGGGCGGGTCTCTTTACCACCTTACGTGAAATGGGCGCTAACCTTACTTACGAAAATGAACGCAGCGAGGGCGGTGAACCTGTGGCAGACCTGCGGGCCCGCTTTTCCCCCGATCTCAAAGGGATCGAAGTCCCACCAGAGCGCGCGGCAAGCATGATAGACGAATATCCTATCCTCTCGGTTGTCGCCTCTTTTGCACAAGGAAAAACGATCATGCGCGGCGTAAGAGAGCTGCGTGTGAAGGAAAGCGACCGAATTGATGCAATGGCCCGCGGTCTCAGAGCAAACGGGGTAGAGATCGAAGAGGGTGAAGACTGGTGGATCGTCACCGGACGCGGTCATGGCGAAGTCCAAGGGGGCGGCACCTGTGCGACCTTCCTCGATCACCGCATCGCCATGTCTTTCCTGATTCTTGGTATGGCCAGCGAAAGTCCTGTTCACATTGATGATGGAGGCGCAATCGCCACATCCTTTCCCATTTTTGAAACGCTCATGGGAGAGCTCGGCGCTCAGATTACACGGAACAATCACTGATGCGCTCCTCTTATAGACCAGATCGCTTTACCGTTGCCATCGATGGGCCTGCCGCCTCTGGAAAAGGCACGCTCGCGCGCGGTATTGCGGAGACATTTGACTTTGCTCATCTGGATTCAGGACTTATTTATCGCGCCATTGGGGCCAAAACACTTGAGGGTCAGGATGCCATCGTCGCAGCCCAAAATTTTGATGCCGAGGACACAAAGAGAGATGGTCTGCGTACATCTGCGGTCTCTCTTGCCGCCAGTGAAGTGGCCGCGATCCCAGAAGTGCGTGCCGTTTTGTTAGATTTTCAAAAGCAATTTGCACGCCGCTTGGGAGGCGCTATTTTAGATGGCCGCGATATTGGCACTGTGATTTGTCCAGAGGCCGAGGTAAAACTCTATGTCACTGCGAGCGCCGAGACACGGGCCAAACGCCGCCTTTTGGAACTGCGTGAAACGAACTCAGAGATCACCTACGAACAGGTGCTGGAGGATGTGAAAACCCGTGATGAGCGTGATGCAACACGCGCAAGCTCTCCATTAAGACCTGCGCATGATGCAATTATGCTCGACACATCCGAACTAAGCATCGAAACTGCGCTAGAGTTGGCGCGCTCTCATGTGCGCGAGGCATTAGAGCGTCTCGATCAGGCCAAAGCAGACTGATCATGTTCTGGCTTAAAGGGCTTGATTAATATGCACAAAGCGCGTAGGAGCGCACGCGCACGGGCTTTTTGGGCAGTCAACTAAGTAGCCAGTGCTAACGTTTAGCTGAAAGACCAGTGGACCCAACCACTCGGCCCGAATAACTGATATGTAAAGGACACTGAGACCATATGGCTCAAAATGCATCTATGGAGGAATTCGAAGCCCTCCTAAATGAAAGCTTCGAAATGGACACCCCCACCGAAGGATCAGTTGTAAAAGGTACCGTGCTCGCCATTGAGGCCGGTCAAGCGATCATCGACGTGGGTTACAAAATGGAAGGTCGTGTTGACCTTAAAGAATTTGCGAACCCAGGCGAAGCTCCCGAGGTCGCAGTGGGTGACGCCGTAGAAGTGTATCTCCGCCAAGTCGAAAGCTCAAAAGGCGAAGCTGTTATCAGCCGTGAAATGGCGCGTCGTGAAGAAGCTTGGGATCGTCTCGAAAAATCATATGCCGATGATGCACGTGTTGACGGTGCAATCTTTGGCCGCGTCAAAGGCGGATTTACGGTTGACCTTGGTGGTGCCGTTGCCTTTTTGCCAGGATCACAAGTGGATGTGCGCCCCGTGCGCGATGCGGGCCCATTGATGGGAATGAAGCAACCTTTCCAAATCCTCAAAATGGACCGCCGCCGTGGCAACATCGTTGTCTCACGTCGTGCCATCCTTGAAGAAAGCCGCGCAGAACAGCGTGCAGAAGTGATCGGAAACCTTGCAGAGGGCATGTCCGTTGACGGTGTTGTGAAAAACATCACTGAATACGGTGCCTTTGTAGACCTTGGTGGTGTCGATGGCCTGTTGCACGTCACGGATATGGCATGGCGCCGGATCAATCACCCATCAGAGATACTCACCATTGGTGAAACAATCAATGTGCAAGTGATCAAAATCAACAAAGAAACCCATCGCATCAGTCTTGGCATGAAACAGTTGCAAGACGACCCATGGGATAAGGTCGCAACGACATATACATTGGACTCGGTCCACACGGGCGTTGTGACAAATATCACTGATTACGGTGCTTTTGTTGAATTAGAGGCAGGTGTTGAGGGACTTGTTCACGTCTCTGAAATGTCATGGACTAAGAAGAACGTACATCCTGGTAAAATCGTATCAACGAGCCAAGAAGTCGAAGTCATGGTCCTTGAGATCGATGACGCGAAACGCCGTGTCTCTCTGGGTCTCAAGCAAACCCAGCGTAATCCTTGGGAAGTCTTTGCAGAGACACATCCAGAAGGAAAACAAGTCGAAGGCGAGGTCAAAAACATCACCGAATTCGGTCTGTTCATCGGATTGGAAGGCGACATCGATGGCATGGTCCATCTCAGCGACCTCTCTTGGGATGAGCGCGGAGAGGACGCGATCCAAAACTACCGCAAAGGCGATGTTGTACAGGCCGTTGTGTCGGAAGTGGACGTTGAGAAAGAGCGCATCAGCCTTTCAATCAAAGCAATGGGCAACGACTCCTTTGCAGAAGCAACTGGTGGCATCAAGCGCGGCTCCATTGTAACTGTTGAAGTGACCTCTATCGAAGATGGCGGTATCGAAGTGGAATATGAGGGGACCAAATCCTTTATTCGTCGCTCTGATCTCAGCCGTGATCGTGCCGAGCAACGCCCAGAGCGTTTCTCCGTTGGCGATAAGGTCGACGTGCGGATTACGAACATTGATACGAAAACCCGTAAATTGGGTCTGTCGATCAAAGCGCGTGAAATTGCAGAAGAGAAGGAAGCCGTGGAACAATACGGATCTTCCGATAGCGGTGCATCTCTCGGTGATATCCTTGGCGCTGCGCTTAAGCGTGACGAGTAATAATCTCGGCGCCTCATTTGGGCGCTAGATGATTCGAAAATGAAGACAGCAGATCGCATAATCTGCTGTCTTTTTTATTTTGTCTTAGATTTTCACAATCACATCAGCTAATTATTGCTGGTTTAAACGTAAAATATCTTCTGGCTCTAAAAGTAAGAGTTTCAAAATTCGGATCACTTTCCTATAGTTAGGTAGTTGAATTGTATGTGCAGGGGGTGACATGATCCGCTCGGAACTGATCCAGATTATTGCAGAGGAAAACCCTCATTTATTCCAGAGGGACGTGGAACGTATTGTAAACACCGTATTTGAAGAAATTACAAAAGCTATGGAAAACGGCGAAAGAGTGGAGTTGCGCGGGTTTGGCGCATTTTCTGTTAAGCAGCGCGACGCGCGAGTGGGGCGCAACCCGCGGACGGGTGAAGCTGTACAGGTTGAGGCGAAAAACGTTCCTTTTTTTAAGACCGGAAAACTGCTCAGAGATCGCTTAAACGGAAAAGCCTAGATGTTACGTTATATCAACTATGCCTTTTACGCAGCTTTGGTGATCGTTTTAGTTCTGGTGGCTCTGGCAAATCGGGGCACGACAGAACTTCGGCTGTTACCCAATGAGCTTAGCTTTTTTGGACTGAACCTTTCAATCGAGCTCCCCGTTTTTGTTGTATTTTTTGGCGGTGTTGTCTTTGGCGTTTTGATCGGCTTTTGCTGGGAGTGGTTACGGGAACACAAACATCGCGCAGAAGTCTCACGTAAAAGTAGGGCGCTGCGCCGCACAGAGCGGGAGTTGGCCAAGATAAAAGGAGAAAAATATGCAGGTCAAGACGACGTGCTTTCGCTCCTTGATGAGGCTGGCTAGTCACACATGCCCCCAGTAAACGTTAAGATTTGCGGCCTGACTACTGTGGAGGCCGTTCAAGACACAGTGGCTGCGGGAGCGGACTACATCGGCTTGGTGTTCTTTCCTAAATCTCCAAGAAATTTGGACTTTGACACAGCCCAAAGATTGGCACAACAAGTCCCCTCTCATGTGAAGACCGTCGCGTTAATGGTAAACCCAAGCGACGATTTCTTGCGCGAGCTTCTGGAGCATGTCGATGTTGACATTTTACAGTTGCAGGGGAGCGAGTCAGCGGAACGGGTGCGTGAGATTAAAGAATTAAGCGGCAAACCCGTGATAAAAGCGCTTGGTGTCTCGAGCCAAGATGACTTAGCAACATTGGAAAGCTATAAAGGGCTTACAGATCAGATCCTTTTGGATGCGAAGGCCCCCAAAGATGCGGACCGGCCAGGCGGCAATGGGGCATCATTTGATTGGTCTTTACTGACCGACACCTCGATAGATGTCCCTTGGATGCTTGCTGGGGGTCTGACGATCGAGAATGTAAAAGAGGCCATAACTGTCTCTCATGCGCGCCAAGTAGATGTCTCAAGCGCAGTTGAAAGCGCACCCGGTGTAAAAGACAAAGAGAAGGTACGCGCCTTCATCGCTGCGGCAAAATCCGTTTAGGACATCTTCAGCCAAAGCGGACAAGAATGAGCGCGTGAGTCAATCCGACTAGATGTGCCGCGCCCTCATGCGTCACAATAGACTGCTCTGTCGCCTTTACCTTGCCCACCAACACAGCTACATCAATAATAAAAGCGCTTTGCACGAGGGAACCCGAACAATGGCAAATGATCTCTTTAACAGCTTTATGACTGGACCAGATGACAAGGGACGGTTTGGACAGTTTGGTGGACGCTTTGTCTCTGAAACGCTGATGCCGCTGATCCTAGAATTGGAAAAGCAATATGAGATTGCCAAAACGGATGCGAGCTTTTGGGCCGAAATGGATGAGCTTTGGACCCATTACGTTGGACGCCCCAGCCCGCTTTATTTTGCAGAGCGCCTGACAGAACACCTAGGTGGTGCGAAAATCTATATGAAGCGCGACGAGTTGAACCATACAGGCGCTCATAAGATCAACAATGTGCTGGGCCAGATCATTCTCGCGCGGCGCATGGGCAAAAGCCGCATCATCGCCGAAACTGGTGCAGGACAACACGGTGTGGCAACTGCAACGGTTTGCGCAAAGTTTGGACTGAAATGTGTCGTTTACATGGGCGCACATGATGTGGAACGTCAGGCTCCCAACGTCTTTCGCATGCGTCTTTTGGGGGCAGAGATTGTCCCTGTCACCTCTGGACGCGGCACACTCAAGGACGCGATGAATGATGCCTTACGGGATTGGGTGACCAACGTGCGTGACACCTTTTACTGCATTGGAACAGTTGCAGGCCCGCATCCCTACCCCGCGATGGTCCGCGATTTTCAATCGATCATCGGAAAAGAAGTGAAAGAACAAATGACAGCCGCAGAAGGTCGTTATCCTGACACTGTCATTGCCGCAATTGGTGGGGGATCAAATGCGATGGGTCTCTTTTATCCGTTTTTGGACGACAAAGCGGTCTCAATCATCGGTGTCGAAGCAGGCGGCAAAGGGGTGAACGAAAAAATGGAACATTGCGCTTCGCTCACGGGTGGCCAGCCTGGCGTATTGCATGGCAATCGCACCTATCTTCTGCAGGATAATGACGGGCAAATCTTGGAAGGTTTCTCCATTTCTGCGGGTCTGGATTATCCAGGTATCGGACCAGAACACGCATGGCTGCATGACATCGGTCGGGCACAATATGTCTCCATCACGGATGTTGAGGCGCTCGAAGCCTTTCAACTCAGCTGTAAATTAGAGGGCATTATTCCCGCGCTAGAACCCAGCCATGCGCTTGCCCATGTGATGAAAATTGCACCCGATCTGCCAAAAGATCACATTCTGTGCATGAACATGTGTGGTCGCGGTGATAAAGATATTTTCACAGTGGCCAAACATTTGAATTTCGAGATGGGCGAGTTTGCGTGAGGTAAGAGACGGGTTCTCAAGTCAAAACGCATCCCTGAATTTAGGCACAGCGATCTATCGCTCCGATCTCAGCAAAGCAAGACGGTTGCACAACACATTTGCCATTTAGAAAAGAGGGCCGCGGCTGCTTGGGTAGGTGCGCGCATGCGGTAACGGAGCCTTTTAGAATTCCCAGCAACGCCCATATATTTCAATACGTTGAGACAGTGAACGCGCCTGCCGAGGGGCAGGCAGGCGCGGCCCGGTGGTGCCCACCGGGTGAGATGTTTTTGCTATTATCGTCAATCATGCAGAGGTCTTTGAAACGCAAAACATTTCAGTGTTATGAGGGACTTTCAGCATTTCTTTATCCATAATTCGGGCTATAATGCCAACGGTCTTCAGACCGCGGATCACGCCAAAACATAACCATCGGGCTTAATGGGTGGTTTCACAGAGCGATTTGTTGCAGAAAGAATTGAATTTTCCGCAATTCTATGAAGCGCTGCGAGAGGAATTGCATTTTCGCTATCACTAAAAGGAGCCTCTAAGTCATTGGTTACCGCTTGCAGGCCAAAAAATACGTAAGCGGCGGTTGCCTCAACCAAAACGCTGTAAAAAACTGGAAAGTTCAACAAAGCAAAGGGTAAAATCAGGCAATATAAATACGTCGTTCGTTGAACCAACAAAGAATAGACAAAGGGAAGAGGCGTATTTCGAATACGTTCATTGCCAGCTTGAGCCAGCGCAAGGCGTCCCAAAGTTTGCCCCATAGCCAAAGCCCCATACCGATCCGTCACGCCTTCTTCGGCTTTCAATCGATCAGCCGCTTTCATAAGAGAAATAGTAGCCGGCTCTGCCCCAGAGGCGAGCTGCTGATACTCCTCTTGCGAACACCACTCTTGAGGGTACTCGCTCACCCAAGACCCCTTAAGCTGCGTTGCATGAAAATAAAGAAACAAGATGATATAGCGCAAAATGGAGTCACAATGCTCTTCATTGGGCACATGAATGCGCGTCTCGATTGCAAACGCGCGTACATCTGCAATGATTGCGCCCCAAAGTTTGCGCGCCTCCCACCATCGCTCATACGCTGCGTTATTTTGAAATCCCAAAAACAGCGATAATGCAACTCCGAACACACTGACACCTGCGAGTGACACTGCAGAGATCGCAAAGAGGTTGTGCGCGATTAAGTTGATCACACCAGCGAGGAGAGCAAATAGAATAATTTTCGGCCATATTGTCCTTATGACCGACCCTTTTAGAATGAAAAACAACTGAGAAGAATTGGGCTGTTGACGGATTATCAAGGATAGGTCTCACTTTTGTGCTCGAAAAACGTGCTTGGTTAAATATTCCAAAACGGAGTTCTTTTAATAAGATATAGTAGAGCGAAAAGATTTTATGAAAAACCTTTACCCCGACGCGCTTGGGACAAAATTATCACGGTAAAACCGATACCAATTTTCCCCCATGATTGCAGCGGTTTCCTCCTCTGAGAAACCAATCGCACGCAGTCCTGTCTTGATATTGCCAAAGTCGCGGTTGTCTTGAAACCACGCAGGCATATCAGGAAACCCAGGGAGACTGGCCGAGCCTTCTCCGTAATCAATTTCCTTGCTCCATCGCCCGACACGCATCCATTCGACCACAGTGTCGGGTTGATCCTGACAGAGATCGGATCCAAGTCCGAGACTTGAAACACCATAAAGCTCCGCTGCGCGCGCAACCATTTCGCAAAAGCTCTCCAAGGTGCATTCACTTTTGTCTTTGAGGTGGTGCGGATAGAGAGAAAAGCCGATCATCCCTCCGGCCTCTGTTACTGCCTTGACAACCTCGTGCCGCTTATTGCGCAAAGCAGGTTGCCATTCGTGCAAATTTGCATGTGTTATGGCGATTGGACGCTCTGAGATAGAGGCTGCCTCAATCGTTGAACGATCAGCGGAGTGGCTCATATCCACCACCAAGCCCACGCGGTTCATTTCTTTGATCACTTGCCGTCCCATACGGGTTATGCCGCTATCTTCGGCCTCATAGCATCCTGTGGCCAGAAGTGACTGGTTGTTGTAGGTAAGCTGCATAAAGCGTGCGCCAAGCGTATGGACGATTTCTACAAGGCCAATATCGTCCTCAATTGGGCTCGGGTTTTGGAATCCAAAAAAAATCGCAGTACGCCCAGTTGAACGCGCCGTATCGATATCTTCAGCTTTTAGCCCTTTCATAATGAGATCAGGGTATTCTTCGAACCAACTGTTCCATTTTTCGAAATTCAGAACGGTTTCACGAAAATTCTCATGATAGGCAATCGTAACGTGGACTGCATCCACACCGCCCTCGCGCATCTGCGTGAAAATTTTGGAGGACCAATTGGCGTATTGTAAGTTGTCGATGAGCATTTGACACCACGTTTTGTCTGTTACTTTGCTGCTTTTTATGTCAAAACTCCCAGCAACGTCTACGTTGAAGGTGGTATGGGCACTTGAAATTATATTTACCTTGCGTAAGCTATTCCTGCGTAGTTGGTGTGGTGAGCCTTTTTATTAATTGAGTTATCCTTATGAATAGCAATGTGTTAAAAACTGCAGTAAGATATACTATCCTGCTGAATTTATCTCCCAGAGATATTATACACAAACTCGTAAATTTTTCTTACGTTAGTCTTTGATCAAAAAGATGATTGCGGGATATCCAAAATGACAATGGCGCAAAACTTTGGCTCAGTACGGTCAGAACATTTGCTTGCGCGACACGAAATTGGAGACGAACGCCGCGAAAAAATAAGTTATTTTGCGGTTCTATTCTTTCTAGCCATATGTATCCCTTGGCTGATTGTTTTCGCATGGCTGAGAGATATCGCTGGCACGTTAAATTGCGTTTACATCATCTTGAGCATGCTCATCACGTTACAACTGTTTCGCATCAAGCGAAGTATAATGGCGCGCATGTTTTGGCTGATAAATTGCAATATATTTATTATTGGGGCGCTTGTATTTGCACTTCCTGGCGAAGATATTGATCTGTTCTTTCTGGTCGTCCTAGCACTGCCCTTTCTGGTTTTTTCGCAGCGTCGCGAGCGCCAATATCTTATCACCACTATTCTTTTACCCATCGCTTTATGGTTCTTAACCTTCTTTTTTCAACTTAACGGGAGCTCTGAATGGCTTTTGGGCATTCGTTTGCTTGAAACGCAAATGCCTCAAGACGTTCTCAACTTGGCGATACGGCTGACCGTCGGGCTGATATTATTTATAGAAATTGGGGTATTTGCTCATCTCGCCTCACAAGGGGAGTCTGAGCTGTACGAAGC
>WTIQ01000340.1 GCA_011525185.1 Paracoccaceae bacterium
CCCAAAGATAAAGCCCCTTGGGCGGAGGCGGCATTTTTCGAAAGAGTGATTTTTTTACAGGGGCTTGCACCGCGTCAAGCAAGCTGTCGAGCAGGGACAAAACGACCACCTGCGCGTGATCTTCCTCAATATCCCCAGCGCTTACCCGCGCATAATATGCATCACTGACAGATCCCATAGCCTCCGCGTTATAGAGGAACGAGACAAATGAAAAGTGCCGTTTTAAATTTAAGGCTACTGCCCGACCATATGCCTATTTCGTAATTCGGGCCTCAGCGGTTTCTCCGCTTTGCATTATTCGCGCTTTTCAAGCCCTTTCATCATCACAATGTATAGACACAAAGCGACGCCCATGGCGATTGAGGTGTTGAAGGCCAGTGCTGATTTTTTTGAGGAAATGCTTACTAATCCCCTATTTTCTAGCCATATTTGAAAACTGTGAGAAAAATTAGTGCCCAAATAATACAAAAGCATATTTTCAACAGAAAACCACACTTTTGCAAAGGCCGTTATCAACACAGTTTTTGTTAAGACGTTTGCAATCCAACTTAGAACGCGATGATTTCCAATTTGCTGCCTATACCTCACCAGGATCGTGCTCAAGACAAATGCTATGACGGCTGTAATAAGTGTAAGTCTGATCAAGGAATATATTTGGTCCGAGCCAGTGCCTTTGATCAAAGGATTTAACTCTACAAATTGCGTCTCTGTTGATAAAGCTAAAACTGTCGAACTGAAATCTAAAACTATAGAAAATTCGAATAGCATGAACGCTAATTTGATAAGGTAATCTCTATGATCAATACCAGAATATCTTAACTTCATGAATAATCTCATAGCTCTGCACTTAACACGAATAACGGGTATAGATATACTAGGAAGAACCTTTGCATGAGGCGACCCCTATTTAAAAATGAGAGTTGCGGCTGCCGCATGGCAGGCAGGCGCGAGCCCGCGATACCACTTTGTAGAGTACCCCAATTAAGGACAAGATTAGGCTTACGCATTGTTTTCAAAATATATTCAAATATTGCCCCATGTGTCGGCCCGGGTGGGCACGAATGTGCCCGCCGTGGGGCGGGCGGACACATGCTGAAATGCTTTGCATTTCAGGGTTATAAGGGACTTTCGGGATTTCCTTATCCAATGCGTTAGAATGTTCTACTGTGCTGGGGTTGGATACAGGCTAGACATTTACATCACCTTCTCTCACGCCAACGGTCCAAAATATAGCGTGATGTCATCAGATCGAGATGGGCACCCCCCCCGTTTTTAAACGGCGTAATCTCTGCATCCGAATGCCGTTTAAATTGATCCATTTCATAATAATCCGCTATGATATGCGCGGGCGAAATAATGCCCGCTTCAAGGGGTAGTTTCAGCTCCCCGATATGTCCTAGCGTCGTGTCGCGGCTATCCACAAAAACCCGTGAACGCAAAAGTGCGCGATCATCGGCCTCGCGCATGTCGGGCCGATAGGCTCCGATCAAGTCGATATGTTGGCCGGGCTGCAACCATTCTCCCTTTAGAACAGGCTCACTCGACATGGTGGCGCAGGTAATGATATCAGCTCGCTGCACAGAGGCTTGTAAATCTGTAGCGACAGTGACCCTCTCATCGCCTTGAGCCATTTTCTCTGCATTTTCTTGACGCCTGTTCCAAATCAAAAATGCAGCCTCTGGGAAAAGGGTACCATAAGCTTCGCGCAAGGAACGACCAACCGTCCCTGCCCCGATAATCAAAATCACACGACTGTCTTCTCGCGCCAAACAGCGTGCTGCCAAAAGACTATCTCCAGCTGTCTTCCATTTGGTCACCAAATGAAAATCCAAAAGCGCCTCAAGATGACCCGCTTGGTCCGAAAATAACGAGACCGCTCCATTAATCATCGGCTTGTCATGTGCTGGATTATTAGGAAACACGGTGGCAGATTTCACCGCAAGACCAAGCCCATCAATCCATGCGGCACGCGACAAGAGGGTATCTGGACTGCGATAGAGGAAACTATCGGAAATCTCTGCTTTTGGTAAGCCGTGACCCCTTCGCAGCGCATCAGTAAGGGCCAACCAATCTAGGTGCTTTTGCCCTTCTTCAAACGGAATATAGGTGATCTCCATAGCGTCCTCTAGCGTCGCAGTTTTGGTCTGTTGCCCGTCTTCTCTGGCCTTAATTCGATATCACGATACACCATATAAAGCCCGGAGGCGAGGATCAGCACCATACCAATCCAACTGGCAAGATCAGGAATTTCGCCAAACACAAAGTACCCAAAGAGAATGGCAAGGATCATGGCCACATATTCAAAGGGCGCCACAAAAGCCGCCTCACTTTGACGATAGGCAAGTGAGATGAAGTAGCCGCCAAAGGTGCTTGCCCCGCCAAGAAGTGCCAAAAGCCAATAGTGCGGGACCTCTGGCACAACCCAAGTGCGCAAAAGAAAACTCAGCATCGCGCTATCGCCTGTATCAAAACGACCATCGCCAACGGTGAGCCCCACGCTCGCAGAGACCAAAATGAACGTAAGTTGAATATAAAAGGTCATGGTCGCAGCACTTTCTGTGCCCCCAATGCGCCGTGTAATGATGTGCAAAAGCGCATAGCCAATCGCTGCAAAAACAGGAAGAATAGAGGCAATCTGAAACGCACTTGTCCCAGGCCTGACAATAATGATGACCCCGATCAGGCCGATCAACGTTGCAGTCCAGCGTCTTGGTCCGACCTTTTCTTTGAGGAAAATCACCGAAAAAATTGTAATCAAAAGAGGGCTTACAAAAAAGATGGCCACCGCATCCGCAAGCGGCATGGTGGCAAGACCCATAAAGAAAAACGTATTGGCAAAAACGACGCAGGCGCCGCGCAAGAGGTGCATGCCCAGACGCTGTGTGCGCAAAATCGAAAGACCACCGCTAAGCGGCATGATCAGCACGAGAAAGACTGCCATACCGATCAAGGAGCGGGCAAGGACCACTTCATGCAGGGGATAGGCGCCACTTAGGAGCTTGATTAACACGTCATTCAAGGAAAAGAAAAACATCGCAGACATGGCACAAAGCGCACCTGTGACGTTTGATGTATTGGCAGACCCTGCCGTCATGTTTTCACCGAAAGTTAAGCGCTGGCCTTGGCCTTGCGCAACGTGTTCTCTAAGGCCTCCAGAAAACGCGAACGATCCGATTTTGTAAAGCTTTTTCCACCACCTTGGTGAAAGGGGTTCGCCGCGCGAATATCGCTCATAAGGTCACGGGTGGCGAGAATATTGCCAATATTGCCCGTGTTTAGCGCCTCACCATTGTGTTTGAGCACCAAAGCTCCGTTTTCAATGCACTTAGCCGCAAGGGGAATATCGCCTGTCACCACCACATCCCCTTTGCCCGCACGCTCTGCAATCCACATGTCCGCAACATCGGGTCCATCAGGCACAATCACTGTTTCGACCAAAGGATGCTGAGAGGGGCGCAAGCCCCCGTTGCTCACAATAAAGAGGCGCAAGCCGTGGCGCAGCGTGACCTTTTCCACCTCTGCTTTCACGGGGCAAGCATCCGCATCCACGTAAACAGCGCTCATCCGTTTTCAAGCCGCAAAAGTGGGTGGGGTCTACGCTCGACAAACTCCTGCCAAATGAAATGAAGCAGACTGCGTTGTGCCGGAAAAACAACCCGTTCACAGGCCTCAGTCAAGTCACACCACGCATAATCGCTATGCTCTGAATTCAGCACCACTCGCGCATCCTTTGGGACATAGCCCACGAAAACAGGCAAAACCTGAATACGGTCCCGCGAGGGGTCATAAAACTGAGCACAGCGATCCCCGAGCCAAAGCTCGGAAAGGTTCAGGCCCGTTTCTTCTTGGATCTCTCGAAACGCCGCTTGCCAGGCCTTTTCTCCCTTTTCAATGCTTCCCTCTACTTCACACCATGCATCTACAGGAGGATGGTGGCGTTTCATCAATAAACCCGCGCCTCTTCACTCGTTTCAGCGCGCTGCAACAAAAAGACCGAAACAGCATCACAGACAATTGGGAGAGTTTGCTTGGATGATTTTTCCATATGGCATCCCCAGGAGTTTTCACCCATAAAGCGCTTCTGCGTGAAAGGCGATGTGGTCTTCCATGAAGGTTGAGACAAAGAAATAGCTATGGTCATACCCAGGCTGCAAACGGAATGTGGATTGCTGGCGACGTGCATTTGCCGCCTGAGCCAGCGTTTCAGGTTTCAGCAGATCAATGAATTGATCACTTGCACCAGTATCGATGAGGATCGGCCCGTCAAACCCTGCCTCTTGCATCATTTTCGTCGAGTCATGCGCCTCCCACAGCGTTTCATCACTGCCCAGATAGGCCGCGAGCTGTTTGCGACCCCAATCTGTTTCAGAAGGATTACAAATAGGCGCAAAAGCTGAAACCGAGCGATAGCGCCCCGCATGCCCCATTGCCAAGGTCAATGCCCCATGTCCCCCCATAGAATGACCCGTGATCGCTTGACGGTCCTGATCAAGCGCGAAATTCTCAAAGACAAGGCGCGGTAAATCTTCTGCAACATAATCCCACATCCGAAAAT
>WTIQ01000507.1 GCA_011525185.1 Paracoccaceae bacterium
GATTTTAACCAACCCGTTTTATCAATTTCTCTTGGAGATGAGGCCCTTTTTCGCATTGGCAATGAAACGAAAGGCGGCAAAACTGAAAGCCTTTGGCTGCACTCGGGCGACGTTATTTGCCTGGGTGGCGCCGCCCGTCTTTTTTATCATGGGATAGATCGTATCGAAAGCGGCAGCTCTACGCTTTTAAAAAACGTTGGTAGGATCAATCTCACTTTACGGGTAGTATCTTAAGACGGCTAAACATATCGTGTTCCTTTAACATTCTTTTTGGGCTTTAACCCAGAAAATTTCTTTTAGTATAGCGATCATAACCTCTGGAAATTGGTTTTCAGCATGGATTAGAAGTCGCATTCAGAAAAGAGAGCCTTCTCAAAAATGATTCCAAACCAACTGTAATACACCCCGCTCGCCACCAACGCTCCGTTCAAAAACACCATCAAACCCACCAGCTATCAAGACAGCACCCAGAAGTAGCAATCCCTTATTCGGAACAATCACAATAGGTGATACTGAAAAATTGATATCATCCTTAGAAAATAGGCGATCGTGCTACCAAGCAAGCCTCTGCGATTGGCTGGATACTTGCCTTCGTGAAAAGAATTCTAAGTCTGAGCAAGATGATAAACTGGCTAGTAGCCAGTAAATTAATCGAAATTCGTAACGCACAGTAAAACTATTTATAAATGTCTTATTTCTGCTAGTTTACTCGTGTGGTTCGGTCACACTTCTAAATCGATCAAAGGAGATATTCTATGGGAGATGTTAAAAGAAAGTTTGCAACTATTCTTGCAACAGATTGCGTGGGCTTCAGCAAACATATGCTGGAAGATGAACAGGCAACTTTTGAAAGCTTAAACGCCTGCCGCGAAATCATTGACTCGCTTATCGAACAGCATGGTGGCCGAATTTTTCATACTGCGGGAGATTCCGTGCTTGCCGATTTTGCAAGCCCAATTGAAACCGTGAACTGTGCCATCAAATTCCAAGAAGCCATCCAAGAGCGCAATGAAACAATTACAGATAAAGATCCACGGCGAAAATTACTTTGGAGAATTGGGATTCACTCAGATGACGTAATCTTTGAGAAAGATAATGTATACGGAAATGGCGACAATATCGCGGCGCGCCTGGAAGCTCAATGCACGCCTGGTCAAATTCTCGTTTCAAAAGCGATTAATGAGCTAGTTACGTCTAGAATCGAAGCAATTTCGCGGTCAGCCGGAACCAAAAAACTGAAAAATATCTCAAACGAATTTGAGGTTTTTACCATTTCCACCGATAAAACAAATAATTTTGAAAGCGCAGACATCTCTGACGAACAAGAAGAAACAGACCGCACCCAAAAGCCAACTCTATCTATTCTGCCCTTTAAAAATCTGAATGAAAACGAAGACAGCTCTTTTTTGATCGATGGCGTCTATGAAGACATCCTGACCGAGCTTTCTATGGTAAGGCAACTTTCTATTGTTTCACGCCAATCAAGCGTAAACTATGCCGATAGCGACAAGGAACTAGATGATTTCATCGCCCAGTTTAAAGTCAACTACCTCATCCAAGGCTCGATTAGATCGTCTGGCTCAAAGGTACGCGTAACGGTTTCACTGTTAGAGGCTGACACCAAAGAAATCGTTTGGAGTAAGCGGTTTGACCGGAATTTAGACGATATATTCGAAGTTCAGGATGAGATCGTTCGTAGCGTAACACAGGCGATTTTGGGCGAAATTGAGCTGGCCAGCTTGAACCGAGCAAAACGTAAACCCACCCAAAATATGAGCTCATATGAATTCCTTCTGAGGGGAAAAGAAGGGCATCATGCGATCGACAAGGAGGCCAATGCGCATGCGCTTGAAATGTTTGATAAAGCCATAGAAGCAGACCCTGCTAATGCACAAGCTTATGCATGGAAGGCCTGCACTATGGGGCAAGCATTGGGCCGTGGATGGATAGAGAAATCGCTTGAAGAGGTTATGCCTGAATTTAATAGATTGATGGATCGCGCGCTCAAAGCAGATCCCAATGATTTTGAACTTCACAGGCTTTTATGCGGCATAAGCACGATGACAGGAAAGTTTAAAGCGGCCGTTGAACATGGAAAAAAAGCCTATGATATGGTGCCTAATGATCCACGAATTTTACAACAGTACGGCGAAATTCTATTGAAAACGGGCAAAACCAAACAGGGGTGTGATTTAACATTGCTAGCTTTGGAATACGATCCGGTGGCGCAGGGCCAAACCAATAGTGATAAGCGCAAAAGCGATGCTGTTTTTGGGTGCTTGATGGATGATAGGACTGAACTGGGGTTGGAGCTGGCGGAAGAAATTGAAGCTCGCTCGGAAAACATCCTTCTGTTTACCGCGGCACTCTCAGTTGCAAAACATGGCTCTTTGGAACCATGTCCTTGGCTGATCAAGGATCTGAAAACCTGCAATTTTGAAGGGCTGGAAGCAGCTATTGAAGAGATGGGTAAATATGACGTGGTGGTTCAAAGCACGTTACGAGAGGTATTTCTGGATCACGTAGCAAAGCTGCAACCCAAATTGCAATTGGTAAGCTAATATAACACTGGCACGCGCTAAATTTGCGCAAGTTGAGTATGGAGTATACTCACGAAGTTCCAAGCCTGATGGTTTTTGGTTTTAGTGTGTGTTATCCTCAGATTTAAATACCGTGTGGCAGCTTCCCTCAGGGTTCGCTTACCGCCACGGAATTATCAGGGCCGCATGAATACAGCGCATGGAAACGTTGTCAGAAGCGAATCCTAAGGATGCCAGTCTATTTGAAAAAGCCGCCAAATAGCCACGACGATTTTGATACAATCAAAAGGAGTAGGGTGCAACACTGACAGCTAATACGATTGAAAACGGCAAGTTGTTTTATTACTTTGCGATCTGCGCCTGCCGCAATCGTTCCGCAAGTATACGCAATATGCCCTTGACCACGATATGTGATTCATCCACCATTTTATCAAACTCATCCCGTGTTACAAAAAGCAAATCGCATTCCGTTTCGGTCCGGGCCGTTGCCATGCGGGATTGATCGCTGACAACACCCATTTCACCGAATAATTCATTATCTCTTACCAGAAAATCAGGATCCTTGGTGCCATTTCTAGGTAAGAAAATTCCAACCGATCCCGACAAAACCAAATACACACCATTGGCAGGATCACCTTTACGAAAGACGTATTTTCCAATTTCCAGTTTCAAACGCTTCATTTAGATCGTGACCTCGGTATTTTGAATTGCAAAAGAAACCTTATCAGATGTCAGAGTTTCAGAGAGCATGTCAAGTTCCTGATCTGTCCGAGCAGGGCTGTGATGGCTAATTGCCAACTTTTTAATCTCTGCCAACTCTGCAAAACTGCAGGCCTGCTCGATCGAGGAATGCCCCCATCCTTTGCGCCCATTTGCCAATTCGTCATCTGTGAACATGCCATCCCAGAGTACAAAATCAGATCCCTCAACAAATTTTAATAAAAACGGCAATTGTTCTTCGAGGTATTCATTATCCAGCAAATAAGAAAACTTTCCTCTACTTGTTTGCAGTGAATATCCCATACTGCCGCCAGGATGGTTCAATTCAAACACCTGCAAGCTTAATTTTGGCGCGAGCATTTTTTGTATGGTGCTTATGTTCGAAAATTTCAGCTGTTTGAGGATGGTCACGATATCAACGGGAAAATATCCACCAGAAAAATATGTTTGAATGAGGTTTCTAAGAACGCTTCTATTGACCAAAGCACTGGACAGAAAAATATCTCCTTGATGCGCAAACAGGCTTCCATTAAATGGCAGACCTTGGATATGGTCATGGTGAAAATGGCTATACAAGATAATCGATGTCCGCTTTGTATCTAATGGAACGTTTTGAAAACCAGTTCCCGTATCAAAAATAATTTGCATATCATCGGTCAACACTTCATAACATGACGTGTTACCACCGTATTTGGACGTATCGGCTGGTTGCGGGATAGATCCCCTAGTGCCGTGAAGTTTAATTAACACAATGCAGCTCCAATTCTGTGTTCCATATCAATATTTATTTCTTTACGGCAAGTACAACTTATTTCCGCATGTGGTTTTCCGTCAGGCTCTCACAAAATGAGGGTTTTTGCTATTCTTTTTAATTAAATAATGATCTAAATCATGAGATTTTCTTTTGCCTCATGTCAAATTTATGCCAGTTTCAACGGCGGAAAAGATCGTTTTTGACTGTTAGAGACGCACGAATGTCAGCCACGCTTGAAGAGAACCTCGAGACTCTCCATCAGGATCAATTTGTCGAACTGCAACTCAGCAACGATCTTCTTCAAACGCTCGTTTTCTTTCTTGAGCGATTTCATTTCAGAAACCTGCCGACGAGAAAGTCCTCCAAATCTCTTGCGCCAGTAATAGTAACCCTTTTCGGAAAGCCCAGCTTTGCGACACACACTGATACCCTCCAAACGAAAATACAAATGAACAACAATCTCGCGTAACAACTTCAACACATTTTCCTCAGAATAACGCTTCGGGATCTAGTTTCTCTACTCCCTTTGCAAATATATAC
>WTIQ01000249.1 GCA_011525185.1 Paracoccaceae bacterium
GCCAGAGACAGGCGGCTAACGCCAGTAGAGCGGCATCAGCTGCTGTCAACAGCGGCAACGGCGGCCAACAATCAGCTTCATCTCGCCATCTTGATTGCGCTTGAAACTGCTTTGAGGCAAGGCGAGATCCTTAACCTGCGATGGAATGATGTGGATGTGGATCGTGGGGTTATTTCAATTCGTGACGCTAAGAATGGCCACAACAGACAAGTGGTTATTTCAAATCGACTCACAGCACATCTTGCAACCGTCATTAGAACCAATGAGGCTTTGTTTAGCATCACAGCATCAGGTCTACAGCAAGCATTTAGAAAGCTTACGAGGCAATTGCAGATGCATGACCTGCGATTCCACGACCTGCGTCATGAGGCGATCAGCACCTTCTTTGAGAGGGGTCTGACAGTGCCTGAGGTGCAGCTAATGAGTGGGCATCAAACGTTCGATCAGTTGATGCGATATGCACACGCAACAACACTGGCAGTAAAATCAAAAATCAATCAATAAGGAGCATTCCTTGGATAAAGTTCTCAGCACAAAAGAAGCATGCGATCACCTAAGTCTTAGCAAAGCAACACTGTACAGGATTGCAAATCAAGGGAAGCTCACAAAGATACAACTCTCCAAGCGCAGAGTAGGATGGCGATCGGCTGAGTTGGTTGCATATATCGAAGGCAATGCAATATCGCCGCCACTTTCCACAGCAAAACCTGAACATATACGTAGCAAATGAGCTATCGGTCTTTGGTTGAAGCCAGGAACAATGTGTTTCAGAAAGCATCACCAAGCAAAGTTGTGCGGGCAACCTTATTGCTACGCGCGAAGCATTTATTCAGGCCACATAACCTTTGGTGAATGCTTTGAGTTTTTCCAACTCAAGCTCAACACACAAAGTCCGGACATACCTGGCCTGCAACAGGCCAGGAATTGGTCATAACCTTCGGAGCCATGCTCGTCGTTATTCCCAACTGGTAAGGCGTCACCAAAAAGATTGGTAGGGGGCGGTAGTGCGATCTCCCCTTTACGCGCTGCTACTACGCAGGACCACTGACTAGCCTAACCAGCAACCGTCAGCTACCCGCAGGTTGTGGTTTTTCACAGAGCCTGCTCGTGAGAAATTTTTGGCAAAGCCAGGGCACTGTTCTCTTCTCGCCCAGCTCGGGTCATTGCCACACCAAACGCACACTCTCGCGCAACGCTTTCTTTGACTACCCTACAAGAGCCATGATGTGAGTTAAGTGAATCACAAGTACGGAAAAGTTCAACGCACAATTGAGTTTTGGGTTCTAAAAAACTTGGCATCGTGCCTTTTCATAAAAAAATGCGAGGGCGACCAGCACACTGGCGAGCTTCGTAACATTCTTAACCCCTTGCGTAGACATATAATATCTTCTCGCAAGTGCGGCCCAAACCAGATGTTGAAAATTATGATTAACCCGGAGGTGAAGCTAAGAGCAGATAAACAGCACTGCGCTGCCCTCCGAATGGAACAAATTGACCACTTCTCAAAACTTCACTCGATCAGCTACGGTATTATTATAAATGACCAAATTAGCTTTAGTTTCGTGGTTAGGAGAGTTGAAGTTGCATTATAGTTTGCGAATTGGTCTCGGCACAGATTCGACGCATTCCAAACTCCAATCAGTCGAAGACGCGCTTCATCAATACAAGCAGCCATCCCAATACGTTGGGGTCAGGTCTATCAATTCCATGTCTCCATCAGTTGAGCCATGGCCCAAGGAAATGCTCTTTTCATTGGACGAACGTGTCGCTGCAACTCGTTACGATAGAAAGACGCGCGACAAGACCGATGAGTCTACGAAAATGTCTCGTGAAGAAAAGGACGAGGTGTACAGAGAATTAAAGCGTAAGGAACATCGTCACATTGATCGGCTGCAATTGTTCCATCAGGCCATTTATGGGGCTGATCCTGCAAGGCAGAGACTAATCCATTTTTGGCTAAATCACTTCACGATAGGAAGCAATGGACCATCCGACTTTATGATCGGTCATGTTATCCATGACACGATTGCCAAAGGTATCAACGGAAAGTTTGCTGATTTGGCATATGACATAACTCGTCATCCAGGAATGCTTACCTACCTCGATAACGTCTACAACATCGGAGAAAAATCCGTACGCGCAAGAAATGCAGGGCGAAACGAGCAAATTGGATTAAACGACAATTTGGCTCGTGAACTGATGGAGCTGCACACGACGTCACCTAGCATCGGCTACACCGAGGAAGACATACGGCAGGCAGCTAAAATCTTGGCAGGCTGGGGCGACATTTTTGATAACCCAAAAACCGTCAGAAACTTTAAAGAGGCAAGGATCAAGGACTTCCACCTTGCATATTTCAAGGACAAAGCGGAACCAGGCAAAAAAACAGTTCTTGGAAAGGAATATCCGAAAGGTATTGAAGCACTGAAGTTACTTGTTGATGACCTTTCCAACAGTGATCACACCGCAAGGTTTTTGACGCGAAAACTGTGTGTACATTTCATCGCTGACAAACCCTCAGAACAAGACCTAGGTCACGTTTTCAGCGCCTGGAAAGACAGTGGCGGGGACCTTAATGTTGTACATGAAGCTCTGTTGAATAGAGCCTCCCTATCCACCCAACCAAAGTTCCAATGGCCGTTTACATGGCTGGTAACAGTCCTTCGTTTATCTAAAGCTCACCTCGTAGAAGGATTTGATAACCTTCACAGAGAAATCATGCACCACAGAGGGGAGTATCGTGCTCGAGCGTTGGCTGAAGAAATTGGCCAAGATTTCTGGTCACGCCGCCAGCCAGACGGATTTTCATTACAAAGCGCAGACTGGATTTCACCCGAGCACTTCGAGCGTCGGATGAGACTAGCCGCTATGATCCATGACCATGGGAAGCCTTCTCTTTTGGCAGATGATCTGATGGACTTACTTGAAGTGAGCCAGGGAACTAGAACCCTTGTTGGGAAAGGGCGAACTAATCGAGACCGTTTTGTGTTGCTGACCTGCAGCAGCGAATTCATGGGAGCGTAACATGTTATCTCGCCGACTTTTTCTACAATCATCAAGCGCCTCCCTTGCTCTAGCTGGCATACCCATCTCTGGCTATACAGCCGATCTCCCAAAGGGAAACATTGTCGTGATTATCCTTGAGGGCGGCATGGACGGCTTAGCCGCAGTCCCACCTATCGGCGATCCATCCCTGAAGAAACAAAGAAAAAAGCTGTTGGTAAACGAACCAATCGCACTCAATCCGTTCTTCGGCTTACATCCATCCCTTGGTGGCTACGCTGGCATGCTCGCTGATGGTGATGCGACCATCGTTCACGCGACCAATTTCCCCTACGTCAAACGTTCCCATTTCGAAGGCCAGAACGTTATGGAGTCCGGCAATATGCTGCCGTTCTCGGACAGAACAGGATGGCTTGGACGGGCACTCGATTTTGCTGGAATGCCGGGGCGAGCGTTATCAATGGATATGCCGTTGATCGTGCGTGGTAGCACTGAGCTGGATAACTATTACCCGGCCAACCTTACTGGTTCAGCAGATCCATCACCAAAATTGGCCGATCTTCTAAGCAGCGACAGGGACGGAGATGGTGCTGTAACGTTCCAACGTGTGAGCACCAAGTATTCAGAAAAACCCAAGTTTGTAGCCAGAGACCCTGTCAGCTTAGCCAAATACGCTGGTAAGCAACTTGGACTTCCGGAAGGGCCTTCAGCGGCTGTTCTGCGTGTCCAAGAATTCGATACCCATGCAAACCAGGGCACGGATTGGGGGCCACATTCAAGACAGCTGACTGAACTGGATGACATTTTCCTCGGTTTGAAGTCAGGCCTCAAAGATGCATGGGGTAAAACCGTTATTCTAACACTCACAGAATTTGGACGTACCGTTAAGGTGAATGGATCTGTTGGAACCGACCATGGCTACGGATCGGCAGGATTGATGGCTGGCGGGCTATTAAAGAAGGGGCAGGTAATTACTCAATGGCCCGGTCTTGCTACCAAAGACCTCTTTGAAAAGCGGGATCTACAATCCACGATAGACTATCGTTCAGTGTGTGCTGCTTGCATTGAGACAGCTTACGGACTTGACCATGACATTGTTGCCGAGAAGGTGTTTTATGAACCAGCCCTTCCACGGATGACAGATAAGCTCTTTGGATGAATAGGAGCCTGTTACTGATGCAACTGTCTAACGCCATACGCTGCTCGCTAGCATATTCGATCTTTTGCCTCTCAGTACTCTGCCTTGTTTTCACTTTTTTCGATGGCAGCAGTGCGCATGCACTGACCTTCAAATCTGACGGTACTGTTGTTCAAAACAGTAAAAATAAGTCCACATCAAAAACTGGAAAGCTTGCTAAGTCAGACGAAATTATGAGTTTCGACGTCGCAATCAGTGGCTCAGCACTTGAGAATTTAAAGCGGCTGCCATTTGAATTTGACTTTAGTAAACATAAAATCTGGAGCGACATTTCTAATTTAGATTGCAACTTCAACATCAGCCGAAGAGCGATTGAAGATCGTCGCGTTGAAACCATGGCTTTAGGTC
>WTIQ01000371.1:0-1786 GCA_011525185.1 Paracoccaceae bacterium
CCCCAACCCCGTCCAGCAAAGGCCAAGAGGCTGGGTCAAATCCCCCGGGCACTGGGATACGCGCCATGGAGCGCCGATAGGGTGTAAACCCAAGAGGAGAAACCCCCGCCATCAAAGCCACCTGATCGGCCCATGCGCCAGAGGCATTGACCAAAAGCTGTGCTGAAAAGTCACGAGATCCCGCTCTCACATACCAACTATCGCCATGCCGAGAGATGGACTCTACCCCCGAGGAGAGCATAATTTCCCCACCGTGCGCGCGCGCCTCCTTTGAAAATCTTTGAAGCAATAAATCTGTATCAATATCCTGAGCACTCTCGCTAAAGCCTGCAAAAGCAACGCGCTCCGGGTGAATAAGCGGAACGCGCTGACGTGCCTCTTGAGCAGAGATATACTCCAACCCAAAGTCTTTCGCCTCCCGCTCAAACGCCTGCCTCTCATCAGCCTTCGCCAGCATCATCATGCCTCTAGGGGACAAAACCCCACCCTTTTCCTTTGATAAATACTCAAAACTCGCGGCATTGAGGGCCCGTACGATGTCGTTCCCATAGTCCTTGATAAAAACAGCCGCCGAACGTCCTGACGCATGATAGGAGAGCTGGCTTTCCCGTTCCAAAACAATAACACGCGCAAAGGGCGCGAGCCGGGCTGCGGCCGAAAGACCCGCGATCCCGCCCCCAATAATTAAAACATCACTTTCTATCATGGGGCTGCCTTTAAACGTTGCAAAAGACGCAGATCAAAAAACCTACACTTTTGTTAACCATGTTGCTCCACACTCCGTCAAGCGGCAGAGATCACAAAGAACTTGTGCCCTCGAAAGCGCCGCAAAGGAAGACTTTGACAATGGCACAGTAATGCAGAAATAGTCTTGTCAGGATTGAGGAATCTTGCAAGAGTCGCAAAATAACAAGGTGTCTATACGTATGTTCATTTATAACAATTTCAAAACGCTATTCCAAAGGTCAGGTTTGACACTAATGTTCGCATTGGCTGGAAATCTTCTTATGGCCAGCGAAGATATTGCAGATCAATATCCACAATCTGTCCTCTATCAAAAACCTGTTGAGGTCATTCCAGGTGTCTTTTCTGCCATTGGCGCAACCGCACCACCCACATATGAAAATTCAGGTCATAATAATAATCTCTCCTTTATCGTCACGGGCCAGGGCGTCGTGGTTGTTAATGCGGGGGCCGCCAACCTTTTGGCCAAAGCGCTACATGATGAAATCAAAGCAATCACAGACGAACCCGTGATTTTGGTCATTAACGAAAATGGGCAGGGCCATGCTATGTTGGGCAATGGGTACTGGGCCGCACAAGGCGTGCCGATTTTGGCCCATGTGGATGCAGCCCATGAATTTGAGGAATTTAGTTATCAAATTCTAGAACGCATGCAGCGCTACAATCGTGACAAATCAGAAGGATCAATCGCGCAGGGGCCGACGCAAACCTTTGAAGATCGATATGATCTTGAACTGGGGGCGTTTAAAATTGAAGTCCTCTATCTTGGTCCCTCTCATAGCCCGGGCGACGTTGTTGTATGGCTCCCAAATCAAAGCCTCGTGATTGCTGGCGATATGGCATTCCACGAACGTATGCTCCCGATTTTCGAAGAAACAATTGTTTATGATTGGCTAGAGACCTGGGACAACGCCTTTGAAGCACTCGGAGCCACATATGTTATTCCAGGCCATGGGCACCCCACGAATATGGCCCAAGTTCGCCGTTATACCCGCGATTACCTCCTTCACTTGCGGCGGGAAGTCGGAGCGTTGCTTGAGGC
>WTIQ01000371.1:1886-12662 GCA_011525185.1 Paracoccaceae bacterium
AAACGATTAACCGAACATATCAGCGGTGATGCCTGAATACCAACCCTCAGACTCTTCATATGTAGCCTGACGCACATCAGCGCTCTCACCAGTCTTTGAGATAAAGCCATCCACCTTGGCGATTTTCTCATCGGTCGCTTCATATGTTGCACCGACCTTTACACCGTCATTTGTTGAGATCAATGACCAGCATGTATTCGAGAACTTCGCTGGGAAGACTTTAGAACCCGTCAATGCACCGCGGACTGCGTTCGCGCAGACTTTGGCCTGACTATTGGCTGAAAATCCTGATTTTGGCATATCGCCTTGTTGCGAGGCATCCCCCAGAACATAGACATCGGGATCTGCTTTTGTGCTCATGTCCGCCGCATTCACAGGTGCCCAGCGACCGTCCGTGACACCCGCCATATCTGCAATGCGCCCCGCTTTCATTGCTGGGATCACGTTACAGACATCAACTTTGGTTTCTTCGCCATCGATGGTCACTGTCATCGCATCAGGATTAACAGAGACATTGCTACCGCCGAACTCAGAGCCGATCCAATCGATCATACCATCATAATGGTTGGCCCAACCCTCTTGGAACAGTGCCATTTTAGAGAACTTAGGCTTTGGATCTGCCACGATGATTTTTGCAGTTGGATTGTTGTTTTTCAAGTAATGCGCCACCATCGAGATCCGTTCGTAAGGGCCAGGAGGGCAACGATACGGATTGGGCGGAGCGACAAGCGCGAATGTTCCACCCGATGGCATCGCAGCCAACTGTGCTTTTAGAAGTTCCGTTTGTGACCCCGCCTTATAGGCATGTGGCATAGCGTTTTGCGAAGAGAGATCCCACCCTTGCACTGCGCCATCCACAAAATCGATACCAGGTGACAAAATCAGTTTGTCGTAAGCAACCGATGCGCCACCAGCAAGCGATACCGTTTTGGCATCACGATCAACACCAACCGCCCAATCATGGACAACATTCACACCTGCCGCGGCTAGGTTGCCATAGGAATGTCCAATATCTTCTACGTCCTTAAACCCACCAAGATACAGGTTTGAGAAAAAGCATGTGTAGTAGGTCCGCGTTGGTTCAATCAAAGTGACATCAATGGCGCCTTTGCTATCCTTTGCAATATAGCGTGCCGCTGTCGCACCACCTGCACCACCGCCAACGACCACCACACGTGGCTTACCGTGACCACCCGCATAAACGGCAGGCGCTGACATGCTTGCCGCCGCTGCCGTCCCAAGAAACGTCCGTCTATTCAACTTCATATTTATCTCCCTACATCAAGTTGTTTATTCTAAAGTTGCGAAATATGCAGCAAGCGCCGCTATTTCGTCATTTGATAAACGCCCCGCCATCATTTGCATGACGGGATGCTCTCTTGCTTTTTCCTTATATGAGTGCATAGCCCACACAAAGCTTTCTTCATCCCAGCCTGTGATGGATGGGATACCGTCGTAACTGCCATCGACTTGATGGCAGCCCGTACAATCACCCGACAGATATTCTCCGTATTCAGGATCACCCTTAATACTTAGAATCTCTTCGGATACGTCAAATTCGTCAGTGTCGTCTGCGTCTTGGTCGTCCCCGAAGGCCCCCAAGGGAGCACTTAGGAAACAAACAGAAAACAAAGGCATCAATATGTGTTTCATCATCATTTCTCAAAAGACTTTAGATATTCAATGACGGCTTGAGTATCTTTTTCTTTTTTCAAACCAGCAAAAGACATTTTAGTGCCTTTCAAATATTTTTTGGGTTTCGTTAGAAACTGTGCCAGTTCGTCTTCGTTCCACACAAGTCCTGCGGCTTTGGCCTTTTTGATGGCGCTTGAGTATTTAAAACCCTCAACCGATCCTGCCTCTGCACCGACAATGCCATTGAGCAAGGGGCCAGAACGGTTTTTGGCTTTATCACCCACTTGGTGACAGGATTTGCATTTTTTGAACACTTTTTTTCCGGCCTTGGCCAATTCTGGATCAAAGGCTGTAGCGGCTGCAACCTCAACAACAGTTTCTTCCTGTTTCGGCTCCGCTTTTTCGGCCACCTGCGTCACTTCTGCCGATGCGTTGCTAGATCCCGTTGTCTCTGGCGTCACATCAATCACGCGCGCGCGCATGGTAATTTCGACGCTTTCTTTACAATTTGACATACAGGGTTCACCACTTGACCACATGGCGTACTCCGTTTCAGCACGATCATCTACAATAAAGCCGTTTGCATTCGGCATTTCAACATCAAAGACAGTTTCGTTTGATAAAACAAAGTCATCTTCAATAAGATCATTAGAATAAAGGATGTAAGCGACGATCGCGTAAGTTTCATCGTCGCTAAGCGAACCCGCGTAGCCAAAGGGCATCGAGCGCTTCACATAATCAATCACTGTACTCAGGTGAGGCCAGTAAGACCCAACGGTCTTGAGCGGATCTTCATCCGCCAAAGTATCCATACCGCCTGCCAGCTTAGGCCACCGGCCCATACCTTCCGCAAAATCTCCGTGGCAAGAAGCACATTTGTCAGCAAAGAGCTCTTCCCCATCTATGGCATCTCCAGAACCAATTGGGAGGCCCGTTCCGTCAGGGCTTACATCCCAATCCCAAGCGGCAATTTCCTCTGGCAAAGCCACGCGGCCAAGCCCGTATTTCTCAGCCTGTACAGGAAACGCCGTACCTGCAAGAACAGAGGCGTATACAAAGGGTTTAAGAAACTTCAACATTTTCAACCTCGCCATTGGGAGACACAAGCCATGTTTGAATACAGTTATTGTGGTAAATGGAATTCAGACCGCGCACCTCTCGGAGCTGCGTTTTGGTGGGCTGAATATAGCCCGTGTCATCTATCGCCCGCGATTGCAGCAGCATCTCTTCACCATTCCAATCGGTATCAAGATAAAACCGCGTCAGCGCCATTGGCTCACCCGGTTTGGCGAGGCGCGCGGTTTCCCATGTCATACCGCCATCTTTAGACACATCAACGCGCGTGATCGCGCCACGTCCAGACCAAGCGAGACCTGAAATAACAAGCGGACCTTTTCCATGGGTAATGGGTGATTGCGGGCTTGGGCTTGTTACCACGGATTTTGCATCCATTTCCCAAGTCCATTTCCGGCTGGTCCCATCCTCTAATGTATCGGTGTATTTGCTGGTCTCCTCGCGTGATTCAACTGCCTGATCCATCACTTCGATACGCCGGATCCATTTGACCCACATATTGCCTTCCCAACCTGGCACAACGAGGCGCGCTGGATAGCCATGTTCTTTGCGAAGCGCTTCTCCATTAGCTTTGAACGCGATCATCACATCATCAAGCGCCTTTTCCATTGGAATAGATCGACCATTTGAAGAGGCATCCGCCCCTTCCACAAAGACCCATTTATCTTTGAGATCACCCGCAGCCCCAAGCCCTGCTTCTTCCAGCAGAGTGCGCAAAGAGACCCCTGAATATTCCATATTGTGGATCATACCATGGGTGAATTGAGCACCATTAAGCTGCGCACCCGCCCATTCCATGCCAGTATTTGCCGCGCACTCACAGAAATAGACATGATTTTCACGGGGAAAACGCTCTAAATCCGCATAGGTAAAGACAAGAGGAGTGTCCACTAGACCATTGATCATAAGACGATAATCTTCTTTCTTAAGATCAATCGCCCCCGAATGGTGACGCTCAAAGGCGCAGCCTTGCGGTGTAATTGTCCCATCAAGAGCATGGATCGGCGTAAAGTTTATAGAGCTGATCGCATCAGCAGTGAGCCAAGGGACATTGCGGCGGATCACATCGGCTTCGTGCTCAATCGGAAGACCGTAGGGTGTTGCATCAACCCCATCTCCGAGCTCCTGCGCCCAAGGCTGGATTGCAGTAATCAGCTTATCTGGCTTTGCGTTGGCCGATGCACTGCCTGCGACAAGTGCGCCTGCACTTGTTGCCGCAGCACCGCGCAAAAATGCACGACGTGATTGGGACGTTTTGTGTGTCTGTTCTGACATCAATAACAGCTCCTTCTATAACAACGCTGGCTAAGCGCCTTTAATTTGAACGCTGGTGTTCTCTGGCATAGAGATCACACCCTGCTTATGAATATGGTTTTCAACGACCTCCCAAATGGGCGGTCCTTCGGTGCCCTCGTTGACGCTCGCCCAACCCGCAACTACGTAGGATTTGCTTGGGTCGATCCGCTCCCCGCTCTTGAGCAAGGTCATATCGGTAATCCGCTCACCTTGGGGCTTATTGACATCAATGCGATAGCCAAGGCCGCCAACGCGCACCATATCTCCGCCTTGCTGATAATAGGGGTCTGGATTAAAGAGATTATCTGCTACATCCTCAAGAATCACGTGCAAAAATTCGCCCGTCATCTCGCTGCGGTACGCCTCAGGATAAGTCATTGAGGTCACGTTCCAGATATCTTCGCGGGTAATTTTTTGCCCAGGCAAAATTGATGGCCCCCAGCGCACCCCAGGTGACATCGAAATATCCGCATCGCGTTCACTGATAAGAGCCTCGCATATCAGATCATCCCAAGTACCATTGAAATTTCCACGACGGTACAGGGTTTGATCCTCACCAGTCTCACCAATCACCTCAGACATGGCGTCAAGATAAGGCGCGCGCTCTGCTTCAATAAGTGCGCTCATGTCGGGGTCTGGCGCGATCACGTCGGAAAAAATTGGAATCAATTTGTGGCGAAAGCCCAAGACGCGCCCTTTTTGCACATCCAGATCAACCCGTGAGACAAATTTACCGTTAGAGCCAGAGGCCACAACCAATGTGTCATTCCCAATATAGGGCTCCGGCAAGGCAACATGCGTATGCCCCGACAAGATGACATCCAACCCCGTGACACGAGCTGCCATTTGTTTGTCAACGTCAAAGCCATTGTGGCTTAGACACACAACAAGCTCGGCACCAGCCGCGCGCACTTCGTCAACCATCTCTTGCATGCGCTCATCACGGATCCCAAAGCTATACTCTGGAAACATCCAGCCTGGGTTGGCAATGGGCATGTAAGGAAAGGCTTGGCCGATCACCGCCACTTTGACCCCACCGCGCTCAAAAAAACTATAGGGCGGGAAAAGCTCTGCTGGTTCATCCCATTCTGCATCAAATATATTCTGACCCAGGGCCGCGAAGGGAAGCGTTTGAACAATATCATTGACCCGCTCCGAGCCAAGGGTGAACTCCCAATGAAAGGTCATGGCATCAGGTTTTAACGCATTCATGGCATTAACCATGTCCTGCCCTTGGGTGTGATAACAAGTATAACTCCCATGCCACGTGTCGCCCCCATCAAGCAAAAGCGCATCTGGGCGCGCAGCGCGAATAGCCTTCACCACTGTTGCAACGCGATCGAGCCCACCAACACGACCATAGCCTTTCGCAAGGGAGGCAAAATCCTCATAAGTCAAAGCATAGGCAGCACGGCTATTTTGAGCGATTCCGTAAGCCGCACGAAAATCAGCACCCGTTATATGAGGCACCTGCCCTCTATTACTGCCAACCCCAATATTGATCTCAGGCTCTCTGAAATAAATCGGCTTGAGCTGCGCGTGAATGTCTGTGACATGGATCAACGACACATTTCCAAAAGTCTCAAACTGCAAAAGCTCGTCTTGGCTCAGTGTTTGCTGAGCGGTCAAACGCCCCCAGTTTCCAAAAGCTGAAGCCCCATAAAGGGCACTCGTCGCCATCGCCATTTGCAAAAAGTCACGCCGCGCTATCATAAAACTCTCACATGCATAATTTTGAATGTATTAGGGTGAAAAATAAGCCAGCATAGCGCTGGCTTATTCAAATTCTTTAGTTGCGTATCGACGGGGTTTCTACGGACAGTCCGTTGCCACGTGATGCTAAGTACAATTCCAGAGCCTTAAACTCATCACTGCCCTCTTTGTAAGGGGTTGCACGAATGTTTTTCATGCAGCCCTTAAAGCGGCCATGAGTTGAATTCAGCTTCGCATTCTTGAGACGATACGTGGGAAAGCCGTTGATCTGCCCCTGTGACAAGTGGTCAGCCCGGATCATATTGCCATAGTTGTCTTCGTGACAATTTGCACAGGACATATCCAGCTGGCCTACTCGGGTATAATAGATATCTTTACCCGCCTGCCAGTGCGCTGCCGCTTCTCCATCAATTGCAACATTGATCGGCATGCCACGTGACTGCAACCCAATAAGGGCCGTTATCGCCGTCATAGATCCAGAGGACCACTTCCAAGCCTCGGCCCCCATGCGCTCTGTACGGCACCCGTTGACAAGCTCTTCCATGCTCACAACTTCGCCGTCTTCAACCCGCGGCATTGAGGCTCTGAGACCTGCAAAATCTTCGACATTCTCGTGGCAGCTCGCGCAGGATTTGCCCTCGCTTCCATCCACTTTACTAAACAAATCAATGCCTTGATCTACAAAGACAAAGGCAGGGTTGTCGAAATCATCCATCTGAAGGGCCTGTGTCTCATCCGAGCGAAACACCCAGCCAGAAAAGATTTCATCTAACTCTTCCATATGTGCAGGCGCAGCCGCACGGACTGTCATTTCCTCGCCTTCAATGTAGAGATTGGCGTCTTCATCCGCATTTGCAAGTGAAGACACTAGTATTAGCGTCGTTGCGCTGAGTAGTTTTTTTATAGTCACGATTACCTCCCCTGAGCCGTTTTAGGCTACGGCAATTTTCTTGGACTTTTCATAGACAGACCCATCATCGTCATACCAAGTAAATTTGAACTCACCCGCTGATGGAACCACAGCTTCAAATTGAAAATATGGGTTCGTTGAAATTGCGGGTTCCATGGTCACGTCAATTACATTTTGTCCGTCAAAGTCGCAGGTAAAGCGATTGATGATAGACCGAGGGATCACATTCCCATCCGAATCTTTGCGCTGTCCAGATTCCATCTTGTGACTGATCAATGTTTTGAGCGTGATTGTTTCACCAGCCGATGCACTTTTTGGAACTTTAACGCGGGGCTTCACACCTTTTGCCATATCTCTTTTCTCCGTCCTTAGCCGCCGCAGCCGCCGATTGTTACTTTGACAGTTGCTTGTGTCATTTTGAATGTACCATCTTCCATTTTGGCAATGGCCACCACGTCCTGCGTTTTGATCAGGCGAATACGGGTTGATCCCGCGCGCGCTCCACTAAGAGGACCAAAATTAAATGTCGCCACAGATGGAACGGGGTTACCGCTCGCCAAAAGCATAATGCTCGCCGCACCAGGGGCTGACACATTGATGGGCACTGTATTCCCGTTTTCTGCAATTTCAGGCGCATCCAATTCGATACCGCCCTGACCAATCTCAGCGCCGCCTGTAAAGGCTTTGATCTGCTCGTCGACCAGTGACGCATGCGCGGGCAAGGCCGCTAGTCCACTAAATGCAACGGCACAACCCGTTACGGTCATAAAATCTCGTCTAGATAGGGTCATCAATTATGTCCTTTTTATTCTTCTCTAAGCGTCAGCATGTAGGCCAACAAATCCTCGACCTGTTGTGCCGTCAAAATCGTCTTGCCATCAAACTTCTTAAGGTTTCTTTCAAAACTAGAGTCTCTGTAGAATGCAGGCATAATGGTTCCCTCAAACATCATCTTCGAGTTTACCAGGATACCACGCAACTCGGCCTCTTCCCAACGATCGGCAACACCATCTAGCATCGGTCCGACTTCACCATGGAAAGATTGCTCACTCATTTCTGAGTTGGCATGACAGGCGAGGCAATTGCCTTGCTTGCGGTTCATAAAAACTTTTCGACCGTTTGCAGCATCACCAGCAACTTGAGTAAGGCTTGCGGCAACCGCGCCATCTTGGAACACTACGTCACTCGGTGCTGTTTCAGCTGCCGTGGACACAGATGCAACGACACACACTGCGCTCGTCAGAGCACCACCACGTAGGGCAGACCAGAATCGCATATTCTCCCTCCTGATTTATTTTTTCTGTCACCTTACACAAAAAAAGTGAAATCTCAAGAACAAATTCCAAAAATTGAATTTATTCCTACTCAGAGGCAGCGCGGCGCTTGTTAAACTGCTCCGCGTGATACTTTTGGAAACTTGCGCCTGGCTCCTCGTATAGGTTTTCATTGACCCAAGTCAAAAGATCGCGTGTCGTCCCCTTTGCGAAAGCCCCAGGCATAGCGGCCACCATCGTTTGAGCTGCGGGTCGATCTTGCGTAACCTCGCCTGGAAAAAACATCATAGTTGGCGTAAACAGCATGCCCCACTTCGACACCATGTCGCGCTCTTCCAAAGTCTCGCCATCGAAATCGGTGACTTCGACGTTCCCAAACATGTTGATCTGAACGACAAAAAAATTCTCCATCAGATAGTCGTAAATGTAGGGATCTGAAAAAACCTCTTCGTGCATCTTTTTGCAGTACATGCAATTTTGTTGCTCAATTATCACGGCAAGTCGCTTGCCTTCCGCCGTCGCCTCTTCAAGATCCTCACTCAGGTCTTTGAATGTTTCGCGCATCCAAGCGGCTTTGTGCAGGCCGTCATCCCCCATCTCTGCGGCAAAAACGCTGGTACCAAAGAGCAGAGCAAAGCCCATAATTAACAGTTTTTTCATTTTCTTTCCTCCTATCCAAAGGTCCAGAAGTCTGGTGCAATACGAAGCATCCACCCTGCGATTTCGTTAACAGAATTCGTAGCAATGAGCAGCGCGAACACGATCAAAAAAGCGCCTGTCGCCCGCTCCACTTTACCAAGATGCTGGCGAAAGCCATTCATCCAACGCAAGAATGGACCGATAAAAATACTCGCCAAAATGAACGGCGATGTCATCCCCACACCATAACAAAACAATAATAAGACACCTTGCCCCATCGTGTCACTCCCAGCCGCAGTAAACAAAATTGCCGCGAGAATTGGGCCGACACAGGGCGTCCACCCAAAAGCAAAGGCCAGCCCCAAGAGAAACGCCATTGCATAAGAGACGTTTTGCGTCGTCCCAACATTGAGTGTGAACTGACGGTTCAAGGCTGCAATTTTGAAGGCGCCGACAAAATGTAAGCCCATCACAAGGATCAATCCCGCAGCAACCCAGCGCAAAATACCGAACCATTCGCGCAGCGCCGCGCCAAAGGCGGTCGCCGTTGCCCCCAATCCAATGAAGACAACAATCATGCCCGCTGAAAAAAAGACAGCGCTGACAATCGCTTTTTTGCGAACAACCGCATCAATTTCTCCCCCCTGACGCAATTCACCCATGCCAACACCAGCAAGATAGCTAAGGTAAAATGGCACAATGGGCAGAACACAAGGAGACGCGAAAGATAAAAGGCCCGCAAAAAGTGCCCCAAGATATGAAACATCAAACATAATCAATTGCCTTGCCAGAAAGACACATTCACATTATGTAATATGTTAAGGGTTCGTCAATGGATAAATTATGCTGCGGTTTCTCATTTTTGTTTGGATTATCATTTATCCGTTTAACGCGAGCGCCGCTGAATTGTGGATGGTAGAGGAGGAAGGCTGTCCTTGGTGTGAAAAGTGGGACGAAGAGATCGCGCCCATTTATCCCAAGACCAATGAGGGAAAATTTGCACCTCTTGCACGGATAGACATCGCGGACACGAGAGGTGATCCGAGGTTCTCAAAAGCATTAATTTACACGCCAACCTTTGTATTGGTTTTGGAAAATCAAGAAGTTGCGCGCATTGAGGGCTATCCAGGAGAAGATTTTTTTTGGGCCTTATTGCACGAAGCCTTGGTAGAATATTCAGATTATAGGAGAGAAGAAGAATGAAGAAGATTTTGCTTGCTGCACTCTTGGCTGCGTCACCTGCACTTGCGGAGGATGAAGCCTTTGTGACATTCAAAGCGATAAAGCCAGACCTAAACTTAGCAATGGCGCAAGCGGCGCTTGAGCACTGCCGTGACGCGGGCTTTCAAATCGGTGTAATGGTGACGGACCGTTTCGGCATTCCTCAAGTCTTTTTGCGGGATCGCTTTGCGGGAACCCACGTATTCGAAACGACACGTCGCAAAGCGTGGACCGCAACAACATTTCGAACCCCAACTGGCGAATTAGCCGCACTTACTGCGGCGGGAACAGAGCTTGCGGGGTTGCGAAATCTCAGCGATGCTATGATGGTTGGTGGCGGCTTGCCCGTTCTTGATGGGGATGGCAGTCTCGTAGCTGGCATTGGCGTGTCTGGCGCCCCAGGCGGCGATCAAGATGAAGAATGTGCACAAGCTGGCATTGACGCCATCGAAGATGACATAGCGTTTTAGAGGTAACCCGTGGTACTTCCCGTAATTTCCCAAGACATCAGTCAAAAAGAAATTGACGATATGATGGACAATGCCATGACGGCATCCCGTTTTTTGAAAGCGATCAGTCATGAGGGGCGCCTCATGACCCTCTGCTACCTGGCCTCAGGTGAAAAATCCGTGACAGACCTTGAAAATTTGTTATCCTCAAGACAAGCGGCGGTTTCTCAACAGCTTGCTCGTCTCAGAACGGAAGGACTGGTCGAAGCGCGCCGTGACGGGAAAACGATTTATTATCGGCTGGCTGATAAACGCGCGACACGCATCTTGGATGTCGTTTATGACATTTTCTGCAATAAGGCGTGAAGCCACCAAATAAATCCCAAGTGTAGGGTCACTAGAGCCCTATTGGAGTAAATGATATGCTTGAGCTTATGCCCGAGGTCTATCTAGTGACCCTGTTTGGCCTTTTAGGCGGTGTAGTGCTCGGTTTAGCGGCGCGCCTCAGCCGGTTTTGCACACTTGGTGCGATAGAAGATGCGCTTTATGGCCAAGATTACACATT
>WTIQ01000371.1:12672-17398 GCA_011525185.1 Paracoccaceae bacterium
TTACACATTAGTGCGCATGTGGGGCGTGGCTATTGGAATAGCTATATCTGTTGTCCACTTGGCGGCCCTCTCAGGTCTTGTCATCCTCCCCGAGAGTGTTTATCGCTCCGTCCCCTTCACCCCTTTAATGACGATCTTTGGGGGCTTGGTCTTTGGAACGGGCATGGCGTTTTCTGGCAACTGCGGCTTTGGCGCTTTGTCACGCTTGGGCGGGGGGGATCTCAGATCCTTTGTTATCATTCTTGTCATGGGCGTCACAGCCTATGCCGTCTCCTCTGGGCTGTTTTCCAATATAACTCTATGGCTTCGTGACGTTTTAACCCTAGATGACACAACGCCTGGTCTCTTGGATGCAGTCAGCCACGTCGTGAATATCGATGTCTCTTTGCTAGGAATAGTCGCAGGTCTGACAATTTTTGTATTTTCCCTGAGCGAGAGCAGTTTTTTAAACCGACTAAAATATCCTTTTTGGGGGAGCGCGGTGGGCCTCGCAATCGCGAGTGGCTGGATTGGCACCCACTGGATTGCGCAAGTGGGTTTTGAAGGCATTCAACCTGTTTCGCACAGTTTCACGGCCCCAATCGGCAGCACAATCCTGTACGTGATGACCTCGTCGGGAAATGGTCTTAGCTTTGCCATTGGCTCTGTGGCTGGTGTTTGGCTTGGCGCTGTGATGGGCAGCCTCATCAAAGGGCATTTTCGACTTGAGGCGTGTGAAGACCCCCGCGAGCTCCAGCGCCAAATTGTGGGCGCTATGATGATGGGCTTGGGGGCCAGCTTTGCCTTTGGCTGCTCGGTTGGGCAAGGGCTTTCGGCCATGTCTGTTCTTTCTGTAAACGCGCCACTGACGGTTATTTCCATTCTCATCGGAGCACGAATGGGTTTGGCCTATTTAATTTCGGGGCGTTTTTTATTCCTCAACCGTTAAATCATATTTCTTGCGCACCCGATCCACGCGCGTTCCGTCAGAAAGGGGTACGTCCTCTATTGTTACATATGTGCGAAATCCCAGATTTTGATAGAAAGCTAATCCAAGAGTGTTATCCGCCCGAATCGTGGCGTCAATGGCAAAAGAACCCGCCTGTTTCGCCGCCGTTTTTGTCTCCTGAAACAGGCGGCGCCCAATACCTTGGCCGTGATGATCCACACGTACAAAACTGGCAATAACGCTCCACCCTGCCCCAAGTTTGAAGGGACCAGAATATTCGGGATCGGCAGCATCGAGATGTTGAAAGCCAACGACTTTCCCCTCCATCTCTGCAACAAAACAGGAGAGAAGCCATTTTGAACGCACAAAGTCTCGAATAATGTCGCCTTTATCCATGACGCTTTGATAGGCCGTCGTGCCACCAATACGAATGATCTCATTCAAAAGCTCTGCCAATTCCTCTGCATCATCTTCTATCGCAGGACGGATAAATAGGTTGCTCATAGTTGGGTTATCAATTCTTCGTAACGTGCAATATAAGAGGCGCGTACATCCATTGGGGCGCGTGGATTTATGACGGTTTCCTTTGCAATGTCAGACGTCCATTTGCCAAAGTATTTATCCGCTTCCTGTTCGTTAAAGCCTGCAATTTGTGTCGCCTCAAGCCAAGCGCTGAGCTTGTCGGCCCGTTTGATTTGCTTTTTCACAGTCTGAGGGATTTTTGCAGGAAGGCCAAAGCGCAGATGAATGGCCCGTGACAAGCGATCATCCAAGACCTCATAACCTGGGCCAACAGCTGCCTTCACTGGAGAAATCATATCCCCAATCACATATTCAGGCGCATCGTGAAGGAGGGCTGCCAATTGCCACTTTACAGCACACTTTGGATATAAGGCCAGAAAGATACGCTCAACGAGCAGCGAGTGTTCCGCAACTGAGTAGGGATAGACCCCATGTGTCTGACCATTCCAGCGGGCCACAAAGGAAAGACCATGTGCGATATCTTCAATCTCAATATCCACTGGTGTCGGATCCAAAAGATCAAGCCGTCGCCCCGAGAGCATCCTTTGCCATGCACGTTTCTGGCTCATTCTGGTCCCTTTTTCTCGTCCTTCATTTGCGCCTCAAACATGGTTTTATAAAGGCTTGAGCCTTGCATAAAGTCGTCATGCGTCCCCTCCTCAACCAAGCGTCCCGCTTCGAGAACGTAAATTTTATCTGCATCCAAAACACTTGAAAATTTATGAGTGACCACGATCGTAGTCTTTCCTTTTTGCAACTCTGCAAAAGCCTCATTTACATGTTTTTCCGTGAGAGCGTCCAAGGCTGAGGTCGCTTCATCCAAAATCAACACTGGTGAAGGATTTAGGAAGGCGCGCGCAATGGCAATGCGCTGCTTTTGTCCACCTGAAAGCTGACTGCCTTTGGGACCAACGGGACTGTCCCCCCGCTCTATCAACAATGCGTCGATGCGCGCCAATTTCGCAGCCTCAAGCACCTGTGCATCGCTTGCGCTTGGGTTCGCATATCGGATATTATCCGCAACACTGCTGTTAAAGATCACAACATCCTGCGCCACCACTGAAAACTGGCTGCGAAGCGAGCTTTTGGTAAAGCGACGCCCGTCGTGACCATTAAAAGATACCTGCCCCTCATTGACCTCATAGAGGCGAGACATCAAACTGAGGATTGTGGTTTTACCTGATCCTGTCGAGCCCACGATTGCGGTCTTTTTCCCAGCCTCAAAAAGCAATGAAAGGTCGCTAAAAATTAAGGTATCCTCATGATACCCAAATGACACATTCTCAAGTGCAATCTCCACCGTATCGGCAGAGAACTCTTCTTTGCCTGCGTCCAGCTCGCCCTCTCCCACTGTATCGTTCAGCGTCTTTAAGCTGTCTAAAAGAACCAAGCTGGCTTGAAGTCGCGTGAAAAACTGCGACAGCGACCGGGCGGGATCAAAGATGATCACCATACCCAAGATAAAGGCGATAATCGCCGCGCCATCTAAGGTATAAAGATCAGAGAGGACCATATAACCGCCTCCCCCAATGACCAAGACAAAGACAAAGGCAGAAGACATATCAATTGCAGGCAATATCATGGCCTGAGAACGCTGCAAATGCACGTAGAGCGACTTGATGGCACCCGAAGAGGCGCTGAGGCGATCTATTTCGGTCTGCTCTTGGTTGGACATTTTAATCGTTCGAATACCGCCTGTCATTTCATCAATGCCAGTGATGTAATTTCCGATCACATCCTCTGTCTGTGTTTGAAATTGGCGCACACGCTCGGACACCCACTTTAGAACGAGAAAAATAATGGGCAGGACAACAACAGCAGCAAAAAACAGGATGGCTGATTTGTAAATAAGATAAGCGGCTACAATGATGATCGTCAAAGCATCGCGCAGGGCGTTTACCGTCGTTTGCCCTACAAATTGCCCCACCCCATCAACCTGGGAGACAAGCCGCAAAATCACATCCCCTGAACTGGTTTTGTCGAAATAGCTTTGGTTTAAATAGACAACTTTACGAATGAGATCACGCCGCAGCTCCAAAATCGCAGCGCCTGTTATGCGGGCCGACACCACTGGCACGACGAATGAAACGATGGCACGCATACCAAATGCAAGAACCACAAACCCGCAGATGAGCAAAAGATCAGCGACTTGACCCGCCTCAAAAATAACCCGTAAACCGCTCTCGGTAAAAACTAAAAACTGTTGATAAACAAAACCCTGTACAACGATCAACGCTAAAATCAGCGCAATCCAAGGTGTCTTACCTTTTAGATATTCACGCCAAAACCATTTTACGTTGGCCTTATCGCGGGTATTGAACATTTTAGACGCCATTCAGTGCCTTCATTCTAGTGCTAGGTCCGTTTAATGGCGGGGCGCTGAATTTGCAATGTTAGCAAAGACGACTGTGGCGAAGATACGCTCTTGTTTCAGCCTGTTCATTGGATAGTCTAAACAGTATTGAAACACAGAGGTAACATGCTCGAAGTATTCGAAAATATTTTAACGGACCGCGGATCAAAATATTCGGTCTCCGGCGCGCCAGCCGCATCTAAGCAGGATGTCCTATCCTGTCTCAAATCACTGAAAAAGAACAAAAAATATGTCAAAGCCACGCATAACACATGGGCAGTGGTCCTCAGCGATGGTGGATCACTGAAGAGTGATGATGGCGAAGCGGGTGCAGGTATGATCATCCTGCGCATGCTTGAGCGTGAAGGCCTGAGCGATCACGTTGTCATCGTCACACGCTGGTTTGGCGGCACCCATTTAGGCGGTGATCGCTTTCGACGGGTGCAAGATTGTGTCGCGTATTACTTGGCGCACAGGTCCAGCTAGCTGGCTGCGACTGGTATGCTTAAAGGACGCTCTTTGACAGGGAGATGGATCAAAGCGCTAAAGGCACCTACACCGACCCCAACCCACCATACCAAGGTGTAATCCCCGTAGACATCATAGAGTTTACCCCCGAGCCAAACACCGAAGAAGCTCCCTAATTGATGAGAGAAAAAGACAATACCATACAATGTGCCCATGTATCGCAAGCCATAGATATGCGCGATCAGCCCGCTTGTGAGAGGCACCGTTGCCAACCAGAGAGCACCCATTGCAATCGATAATATAATCACACTCGTTGGCGTGATTGGAAGGAGAATGAATAAGGCTGCGGTAATCGTGCGACCCATGTAGATCAAGGATAATAGATATTTTTTGGGAAACCGAGAGCCGAGATAGCCCGCGGCCAAGGTTCCCCCGATATTGGCCAGTCCTATAAC
>WTIQ01000432.1 GCA_011525185.1 Paracoccaceae bacterium
TGCCTGACTCCCCACATTTTCGTAGGTTGCGGGTGCGCCCTTTAAATATTCGGTCACGAATTCATCAAAGGTAATGCCCGCAGTTGAGCGCTCGCCGCAGTCGAGAGTATCGCGCATTCTATAGCGATACCAGCTGCTTAGCCAATCCAGAGGATGTCGAATAATGGCAAGCGTTTCGTAAGGATGTGGGCGATTTAGTTCCAAGAGCGGGCGCAGTGTCTTATCAAATCGTTGCAGGTTCATGTGTTTAACGCTCGCAGGCCCCTTTGCAACAATAGCCGCGTGTTTTTGCAGTCCATTGATATAAGAGGTAGAGGCGGTCTTAGGGACCGACAAAAAGACCAGTTTTTTCTTAGGAAATACCAACAACGATAAAGCTCCGCTCTAAATTACGAGTTTTATAAACTACTCTTTAATACATAATGATAAAACTAAACAAATTAAAATATTCTTGTAATGTTCTGCATTTCTTGTAAAAGAGAACAAGAGTAGAACAAAAAGGGCCGTTGTCCATGACGTCTGGCTATGAAATAAGAAAGGCAATTCAATATGGCAGATCTATTAACGATGACATCAAAACGCTCAGACGATAAGCAAAAGGCGCTCGATAGCGCATTGGCTCAAATCGAACGTCAATTTGGCAAAGGTTCGATTATGAAACTCGGTGATGAAAATGCCATTCAAGAAATCGAAGCCACGTCAACGGGGTCTCTGGGACTTGATATCGCGCTTGGGATCGGCGGATTGCCAAAGGGACGGATCGTTGAAATTTATGGGCCCGAAAGCTCTGGTAAAACGACCTTGACCCTACATTGTGTTGCAGAGGAGCAAAAAAAAGGTGGCGTCTGTGCCTTTGTGGATGCTGAGCATGCGCTTGATCCACAATATGCTAAGAAGCTTGGCGTTGATTTAGACGAATTGTTGATCAGCCAGCCAGACACAGGTGAGCAGGCTCTTGAGATTACCGATACATTGGTGCGTTCAGGCGCCGTGAGCGTTGTGGTCGTTGATTCGGTTGCGGCGCTGACCCCAAAGTCAGAACTTGAAGGGGATAAGGGCGACAGTAATGTAGGTGTGCAGGCCCGCTTGATGAGCCAAGCGATGCGGAAATTGACGGGCTCTATTAGCCGCAGTAACTGCATGGTGATTTTCATCAACCAAATCCGTATGAAGATTGGTGTAATGTTTGGAAGCCCTGAAACCACGACGGGCGGTAATGCGCTTAAATTTTACTCCTCTGTACGCCTTGATATTCGCCGCATTGGAGCCATCAAAGATCGCGATGAAGTGGTTGGAAATGCGACCCGCGTGAAAGTGGTGAAAAACAAAGTGGCCCCTCCTTTCAAGCAGGTAGAGTTTGACATCATGTATGGCGAAGGCATTTCAAAAACTGGCGAGCTTTTAGACCTTGGCGTCAAAGCGGGTGTCGTTGAGAAATCAGGCGCTTGGTACAGCTATGGGGATGAACGGATTGGTCAGGGGCGTGAGAACGCGAAAACATTTTTGAAAGAAAATGCCTCTATCGCCTATGAGATCGAGGATAAAATCCGCGCAGCACATGGACTTGACTTTGATATGCCTCCAGAGGCCAAAGAGGATGATGTGCTAAAGGCTTAATTTCATCGCCAAACGAGGGATGGGGCGTCTCACCGAGGCGCCCTTTTTTGCTAAATCGGTATGAAATGCAACGGTCTTATGATCCCTAGATGTGCGGGCGTTCATACCGCCGTGTACAATCGCCCGAGAGCTCTCTCATGCCAACAAAGAGTGAGCTTCGCACCCATCACGTACAATGGAACCCAGGTAACAGGCTCTAATCGCCTCCTGAGAGGCTCATCTCATGCTCTCTCCTGTGGACATCGGCAGGGGAGAAGGATACATCCCCATGAGTATCACTTCTCTTGAGGATCATGACACGATGCCGTCTCTTAATGATATTCGCACAACATTTCTAAATTACTTTGCGAAACAGGATCATGAAGTTGTTCAGGCGAGCCCCTTGGTGCCACGCAATGATCCCTCATTGATGTTTGTCAATTCGGGCATGGTTCAGTTTAAAAATCTGTTCACAGGCGTAGAAACCCGTGATTACAAACGTGCAACGACCTCGCAAAAATGCGTGCGCGCAGGGGGCAAGCATAACGATTTGGACAATGTGGGCTATACGGCGCGTCACCACACCTTTTTTGAAATGCTCGGTAATTTCAGCTTTGGGGACTATTTCAAAAGCGATGCGATTCCCTTTGCTTGGGAACTGCTGACCAAAGAATTTGGCCTGAATAAAGAGAGGCTCTTGGTCACCGTTTATCACACCGATGATGAGGCGGCCGATATTTGGAAAAAAGTGGCCGGCCTTAGCGATGACAAAATCATTCGCATAGATACCAACGATAATTTTTGGATGATGGGTCCAACTGGACCATGTGGTCCTTGCACTGAGATTTTCTACGATCATGGCGATCATATTTGGGGCGGACCTCCAGGTAGTCCCGAGGAAGACGGAGACCGATTTATTGAGATTTGGAACCTCGTCTTTATGCAGAACGAAAAGTTCGAAGATGGCTCAATGATTGACCTTGAAAACCAGTCTATTGATACGGGCATGGGGCTTGAGAGGATCGGTGCGCTTTTGCAAGGCAAGCACGACAATTATGACACCGATTTGATGCGTGCCTTGATTGAGGCCAGCGCGGACCTCTCTGATGGTGCCCCCGATGGCCCAGGAAAAATGCATCATCGGGTGATCGCGGATCATTTGCGCTCAACCTCATTTTTGATGGCCGATGGCGTGATGCCTTCAAACGATGGTCGTGGTTACGTGTTGCGCCGCATAATGCGCCGCGCCATGCGGCATGCCCATCTTTTGGGGGTTAAGGATCCGCTGATGCATCGCCTTGTCCCATCATTGGTGTCCAAGATGGGAGGTGCCTATCCTGAACTAGCTCAGGCACAGGCCTTGATCGAAGAAACACTACGTGTAGAAGAAACACGCTTTAAACAAACTCTTGATCGGGGTCTCAAGCTTTTGGATGAAGAGCTTCTCCATCTGGAGGAGGCGCAGGAGTTGTCTGGTGAGACGGCCTTTAAGCTCTACGATACCTACGGGTTCCCCCTTGATCTCACCCAAGATGCATTGCGCGAAAAGGGACGGAGTGTTGATGTCGCAGGTTTTGATGCAGCAATGGCGGAACAAAAAGCCAAAGCACGGGCGGCGTGGTCTGGCACAGGCGAGGCGGCAAATGCCGCGATTTGGTTTGATATTGCAGATCAGCATGGCGTCAGCGAATTTTTGGGCTATGAGACAGAAACTGCAGAAGCGCATTGTTTGGCCCTCGTCCAAGACGGGAAGACCGTCACGAGTGTCAAAGAGGGTGAGAGCGTGCAAATCGTCGTCAATCAAACCCCGTTTTATGCCGAAAGCGGCGGTCAGATTGGGGATGCAGGGCGGATCACAGGGGCTGGCTTTTCAGCTTCTGTGAGCGATACGAAAAAAGTAGCCGATGTCTTTATTCACTTTGCCTTGTTCGAAAAGGGATCCATTACCACAGGCGATGCGGTCGTCCTGACCGTCGATCACGAACGCCGCAGCCAAATTAGGGCCAACCACTCTGCCACCCATTTGCTTCATGAAGCGTTGCGTCGTGCACTTGGGGATCACGTGGCACAGCGTGGATCACTGAACGCCGCTGATAGGTTGCGGTTTGACTTTTCCCACTCCAAGGCGTTGAGCGGTGACGAACTGCGCCGCGTTGAAGCGGAGGTCAACGAATTCATTCGCCAAAACGCCCCCGTAGAAACCCGCATTATGACCCCTGATGATGCGCGGGCTCTCGGGGCGCAGGCGCTCTTTGGGGAAAAATATGGCGAGGAAGTGCGCGTTGTCTCAATGGGTGAGCTTGATGGCTCTGAGAAAGGGACAGACGGTAAGACCTATTCGCTGGAGCTTTGCGGCGGTACGCATGTGGCTCACACTGGTGACATCGGCACCTTTATCACGATCAATGAGGGGGCCAGCAGCTCTGGTGTGCGTCGGATTGAGGCGCTCACGGGGGATGCCGCTTATCGCCACCTTGCGGAGCTCTCTGACACCCTCACTCATGCGGCAGGCACCTTGAAGGTTCAGCCAAGTGAGGTGCCCGCACGCCTGAAAGCGCTTTTGGAGGAGCGCAAAGCCCTCAGTAACGAAGTCGCGCAGCTGCGCCGCGAATTGGCCATGGCGGGGGGGGCTTCCTCAAATGCAGAAGCGCCAAGTGCCAAAAACGTAAACGGTATCCACTTTATCGCTCAGGTGCTCTCAGGCGTGTCCGGCAAAGATCTTCCCTCTCTTATTGATGAACATAAAGCGCGCCTTGGAACGGGTGCTGTACTGTTGTTTGCACAAAGCGGTGATAAAGTGGCTGTCTGTGCAGGTGTCACAAAGGACTTGACGGATCGTCTCTCTGCCGTTGACCTCGTACAAGCGGCAGTGCCTCATGTTGGTGGAAAAGGCGGAGGTGGTCGCCCTGATATGGCAAGAGG
>WTIQ01000117.1 GCA_011525185.1 Paracoccaceae bacterium
TTTGACCTCCAAGGCGACCGATAATTTCACGACAAATAGCAAGCCCAAGGCCAGCACCACGGGCGGATGGCTGCCCAACGCGTGAAAATTTCTCAAAAATCAAGGCCTGATCTTCTGGCTTTACGCCCTCGCCATTATCGATAAAATCAAAAATCACTTGTCCGTATCTATGACGCGCATAAATCTTGAGTTCTGGGTGCTCAGGGTTGGAATATTTTCGGGCATTGGACATGAGGTTTAAAAATACCTGTCCTAACCGATCCGCATCTGTGTTGAGCATTGGCAAATCGGGCTCTGTTTGGATATCTATTGTAAATTGGCCTCCTGCACTCGCAAATTGTGCGGTTTGTGCTGTTTTGTTCAAAAGATCGTCTGCACGCGCTGGTGCGATGTTGAGTTTAACTTCACCATTTTCAAGAACACTAAGATCCAATAAATCATCCAAGAGACGCGTCAGAGAGCGCGCCTCATCGTGTACAATATCAGCGTAACGCGCAGTTTCCTCAGCAGAGAGCGACCCACTATCACGCAAAATTTCCGTGAACGAGAGAATCGCTGTCATTGGGGTTCGCAATTCGTGACTGATTTGGGACAGAAACCCATCCTTTTGAAGTGAAAGTTGCATGAGCTTTTCGTTGGCTTGGCGCAGTTGCGTCGCAGTCCGCTTTAGTTCGCGTGATTGTGTTTCAAGTTGGCTTGAGTATTCCATAATTTGTGCTGTCTCATCTGCCACCGCCAACAGATCGTCAACAGAAATAGAAACCCCTCCTGATATCTGCGTGATCATCGCATGCGCTGTGGCCGCCCCAACAGAACCTGATAGCTTTCGCTCCAACTTCCGTAAAAGTTCAGGGGTTGGATCAGGCAAATCGGCAGTTTTTCCCTGTCTTATAGCTTCTTCACGAAAGACGCGCTGCGCTTCCTCTAGGCCTAAAATGCGCTGGGCCATGATCATGAGGTCTTCACTCTTGGCCGCTTGGGCTGACCAGCTCTGCGCTTCTCCTGTGTAATCAAAGACATTCACAAATTGAGCGCCTTGCAAACGCTCCAGGGGGGTGGGAAACGTCATTACAGAAACCGCAACAAAGGCCGCAGTATTGAGTGCGATACTCCAAAAAACGGCATGCACAAGCGGATCTAAATTACCAAGCCCAAAGAGCGCTTGTGGCCTAAGCCAGCCAAGCCCGAAAAGGCCAGACTGGACAATTTCAGTCCATCCATCTCCAGACAGTCCAAGACTGGGGAGAAAGAGAGTAAACACCCAGACCGCAAAGCCCACCAACAAACCTGCAAGAGCGCCGTATTGGGTGGCCCCACGCCAGAAAATTCCGCCAATGAGGACTGGCAAGACTTGCGCAATTCCCGTGAATGATACCAACCCCATTGACGCCAAAGCTTCGCCACCGCCAGAGGCAATATAATAGAGATAGCCAAGCCCCAAAATACCCGCGATTGCAACTCGCCTCGTGAAAAGCACAATACGCCGCACATCCCCGAAAACTTGAGCCTTTTCACCCGTATAGTTCAGCCAAATCGGAATAACGATATGGTTGGAAATCATAGTAGAGAGAGCAATGGCGGCAACAATCACCATCGACGTAGCTGCCGAAAATCCACCTAAAAATGCCAGTATTGCCAAGTTTTCCTGTCCAAAATAAAGCGGCACACTAAGCACAAAGAGGTCGGGATTGGACCCTTCAGGCAAGACCGTGAGGCCTGTTGCCGCGATAGGTAAAACCGACAAAGAGATGAGCATTAAATAGAGGGGAAAGGCCCAAGATGCGGTTTGCAAAAAGGCTTCGTCTTCATTTTCAACGACGAGCACATGAAACATACGCGGCAAACAGATATAGGCTGCACCCGCCAAAAACAACAAGGTTGCCCAACGCCCGCTTGCAATGCCTTGCTCACTCAAACGTGAGCTGTCAATTTTGACAAGAGTTTCCGCAACGCCCGACCACACGCTCCACACGACAAAACCCCCAACGGCAATAAGGGCTAAGAGCTTGACCACTGCCTCGACGGCGATGGCGATAATAACACCGTCATGCCGTTCATTTACGTCCAAATTGCGGGTCCCGAATACAATTGTGAAGAGTGCCAAGCCAACTGCTACATAAATGGCCGATCGGTCAGCAAAATTCTGGTTATCTGCTAATGTCCCTTCGCTCGAAAACACCTCTAATGAGAGCGTAATAGACTGAAGTTGAAGCGCAATGTAAGGCGTTGTGCCAACTACCGCGAGAAGGGTTACGATCAGAGCCACACTATTGGATTTTCCAAATCGGGACGAAATCATATCCGCAATTGAGGTTATGCGATGTGTACGGCCAATGCGAACGAGTTTACGCAAAACAAGTAAAAAACCAAACATCACGATAGAGGGGCCAAGGTAAATTGTGAGAAATTCAAGCCCACTGCGGGCTGCATTTCCCACGGCCCCGTAAAATGTCCAGCCCGTACAATAAACCGAAAGCGAGAGGGTATAAATCCAAGGTGACCTGAGCCAAGCTCCACCATTTCGGCGCGCATATTGCTCTGCCAAAAAAGCGACAGCAAACAGAAACACCACATAAACCAAACAAACGAAAACAAGAAAATTGAGCATGTCAGTCGCTATGGCTCGTCGCTTTGTGGCGCTGAGACCGTCTCATCGTTTAAAATACGCCCGAGAACGCGGGTAAGACCGTACTGGAACAAGATCAAGCCAAGCCAAATTCCAAAAAAATACACGAAACTTTTTGACACATTGGCTAAAGCCCCGTCATTGCCCCACATAATGGGCATCAAAGCGAAAAAGAGAGCGATGAACGGGACGATCTTAGCCACGTCAATCAGTCTTCGATTTCGATATGTCTTTTTGGGTAAAAAGACTTGGTCCTTGGTCTGTTGGATCATTGGAGCAACCCTCGTACCTGATCGAGTAATTCAGCATTTGAAAATGGCTTCGTCATAAATGCTGTTGCTCCCAGTTCTTCAGCTTGGGAGCGATCCTTACTCTGTCCTCGCGCTGTCAGTATTAAAATAGGCAGAGATACAAAACGTGGGTCTGAACGTAGCTCTCGCAAAATATCGTAGCCTGTTTTTACGGGCAGCATGACATCCAATATGACAAGATCAGGGTTTACGTCTTGCACAACCTGATACGCACCTTTTCCGGTGATATGCGTATGCACATGCCATCCGTCGCGTGACAGAAGAAAACGGATTGCCTCTATAATGTTCGGCTCATCCTCAATCAAAAGAACATTGCGACCCATCTTTTTCCCCGTTTGGCCCTATTCACACGCGCCTTCCCTTGTTTTTCAAGGGTTATTGTTGTTCAAGAGCGACGGCTCTCTACGGCTTTGGCATTGCTCCGCCGTACAAAGCGCACAGGTTGCTCCGACATGCAAAACTTTACCGTCTTGGGCCTCTGCGTCAATGGGCTTCATAAACATATAACTCTGTGCGACAAGTTCACCCTGATCCCCGTGATATGGCGCCAAAGCCGCATAGGACAAAGTTGCAATATTTTGTGCCCCGCTTGAGGTCTGCGCAATCACATGTGAAAGACACCGCATCGGCGTTTGGAGCGCCAGAAACAGTGGCCAAAGGCTACAGGCTGCGCTGTAACGTGGCACGCGGAATCCCTCAACCGGTTTTTGGAACAGCACCGAACCGGCAGCATCACAAATGATAAGCCCAATAGGAGATTGTGTAATGGAAGTCGGCAAATGGCTGAGCCGGCGCATCACTTTTGGAATATCGTGACCTGTAGCCTTGGCAATGCCCAAGGGATCGGCTCCTAAATCTTGCACCAAGTCTTTCATGTCCAGTCTAGGCAAGGCGAGCGCATCTTCGGCATATTGGTGCAGCGCGTTTTCAATCAACCATTTTGCCGATTGAGACAGAGACTCTCCCGAAATTTGATCCGATATCGCGTTATCGCGTTCATTAGGAGCAAGACCCTCCAGGGTAGGGAAATCATAGGAGTGCTTTGCAAAATATGAATCCATCTCTTCATAGGGTGAAGAAAGTTGTCCCGATGTTTCAGGTTTTGCCTCGAGATACTCGATCAGAGTTTCCGAGGTTTTTGTAAGACGCTGACTTTCTTCCCCGATATTTCGCAAAAACCGCTTTTGCCATTCGGGCTCAATGTCATCAGTTTCGTTTAAAATGGAACTTAACGATTGAATAGCTGTGACGATACTTAACACATCATGAATAGATGAAGAGAGGCGCGGATCCTGCGAGAGCCGTTCATTCAAGGCACTGATCGTCCCTTCCAAAATGCCGATCTTTTGCTGCTGGCTTACTGCGACGTTCGCCCAAATCGGGTAACGCGTTGCAAATTCTTCGATTTCACTCGATATCTCACTGCCCAAAATATCGTAAGACAGCTCTCTAAGACTGTTGACTATTGACGCATGCACTCCTTCGCTCAGGAGCAAAGGATCAACTTCAACCGCTGCAGCCAGTTTTATGAGTAAAGCCCCCCCGATTCGTCGGCGGTCATGTTCAATAAGATTGAGA
>WTIQ01000232.1 GCA_011525185.1 Paracoccaceae bacterium
TTGATTCACGGCAACCGCTATAAGTCTTTGATTTTTCGCATTTTCGAACCGAAAAGTCTATCCGCTTTATCCAAAAGTGCTATAGGGGTTTAAAGCGGCCGCATTTTGAGTTCAGTTATTCGATTTCCCTCACGCCCTGTCACTTCAAAGCGGAAGCCGTGAAAGCTAAAGACCTGTCCAACCGTGGGGATCATCTGGCTTTCATGAATAACAAGACCTGCAAGCGTGTTTGCTTCATCATCTGGTAAGTGACACTCGGTGGACCGGTTAAAATCACGAATGGTCATGCCGCCTTCGACAATCATCTGACCATCTGAGGCCCGTTCAATGCCAGCTTCTTCTTGGCCATCAAATTCATCTGTAATTTCGCCCACGATTTCCTCTAGGATGTCTTCCAGAGTGATTAAACCCTGTAGGCTTCCATATTCGTCCACAACCAGCGCAAAATGTGAGTGAAGACGCAAAAATTCGCGCATTTGATCATCAAGTGCGGTTGTGTTTGGAACAAAGTAAGGTTGTTTGGAAACCTCAGTAATATCAAAATCTTTCAATGCCTTACCAGCCGTTTTTGAAGCGCCCATAGTCTTGTAAATCGTACGGGCTAGATCCTTTGCATGTAAGACACCAATGATATTTTCTTTGTTGTCTAGATACACTGGCAGCCGTGTGTGTTTGCTGTCGAGACATTGATCAAGGATAGCCATTGGATCAGCTTCTGCATCTACCATCTCAATGTCAGAGCGGTGCAACATAATCTCGTCGACGGTTCGATCTGCCAGATCAAGTGCGCCTAAAATGCGATCGCGGTCTTCTTTTTCAACCACACCCTCCGAGTGACCGATCATCAGAGCGCCCGCAATTTCTTCGCGCACAGCAAGGATGTTGGTATCAGGGTCTGTTTTGACTCCGACGACACGCAAAAGCCCGCGAACAACCAAGCGTACCGTTGCGACGATGGGACTAAAGATTTGCGTCACAAATTGAATAGGGCGGCTTGCAAGCGATGCCGCGCGTTCGGCATTTGTGATCGCGTAGGTTTTGGGCAGGACTTCAGCAAAAATGAGAACCAGCACTGTCATGACGATAGTGGCCAATGCAACAGCACTTTCGCCAAAGGTTTTGGCAAGAAGGGCTGTGGTCAATGAAGTGGCAAGAATATTGACCAGATTGTTGCCCAAAAGCACAGAACCGATCAAACGCTCGCTATCTTCAGTTATTTCCAACGCGCGCTGCGCGCCTTTAGAGCCTTTGTCAGCTTGCGCTTTGAGTTTGCCGCGCGATGCTGCAGTAAGCGCTGTCTCACTGCCTGAGAAAAACCCAGACAAGACCAGTAGCCCTGCTATTGCGGCTACAGAAAACCAAAAATTTGCGTCAATCATGGATGTTGTCGGTTCCATTTCATTCCCATGTGTTTGGGCTTTGGCTTATGCCGTTAAAATGTTTTTGGATCAAGACCAGCTGCGTTTGTCATTTAGATCCTCTCATCGGTGGCTGCATCAGTCCAAAGATTGCTTTTTGGCGGAAGGTGAGGCCGCGAGAGGATGATGGTCTTGCACCAAGACATGTAGTTTTTCATCCACGACATGGGTATAGATTTCTGTGGTTGCAACATCTGCATGACCTAACAATGTCTGTATGATCCTCAAATCTGCTCCATTTGCCAAGAGATGGCTTGCAAAGGCATGTCGTATGGCATGAGGAGAAATAAGCTCTGCGTTCAATCCAGCCTCTCGCGCCCATTGCTTGATCTTTTGAAAAAACCAATGGCGGGTTAAGTGCCCAAGCTTACCTGAGGACGGAAAGAGAAATTTTGACCCAGTCATACCTTTTGACATGCGCTCGTCTTCTTTTTTATCTCGATGAAAGAGCCAAGTTTCTATGGCTGTCTTTGCATCTGGTGACAAAGGAACAAGACGCTCTTTGGAGCCTTTGCCGCGTATTAGGATCATATCAGGTGTACCGCGCACTGCACTCGCTGGTAAAGACATCATTTCCGTAATCCGCATACCTGTCGCGTAGAGAATTTGCATCAGACAGGTATCGCGGGCGCGTTCATAGACGTTTTTTCCAGCCGTTTGCGCAACGTGAAGAAGGGCATCAACCTCGTCCACGGAAAAGCTATGAGGCAGTTTTCGCTTTGAACTCGCGCCCTTAATCAAGAGGGTTGGATTGTCCGCACGCAGACCTTCTTCACAATAAAATTGAAAGAATTGTTTGATCGCGCTTAAACGGCGTTGACGGGTGCTTTGGGCAAGACCTTGGGCATCTAAATCGATTAAATAGTCCTCAATTTCGCTTTTTTGGATGGTCTCAAAGCTGCTACTTTTCGCGCTACACCAGGTTACGAAATCTTTAAGATCGCGGGCATATGCCTCTAATGTATTTTGCGCCGCTCCTGTCTCGGCAGCTTTACTATCTAGGAAAAGAGCCACCGTTTTGAGCATATTAGGTCTCTGGCTCCAAAATTAATTTGTAAAGCACAGCGCGTTGTGCGGTTTCACCAAGGCCCATGTAGCGAAAGGCTGCGACGGCATTGATAAGATCATTTAGGTTCCCCTGACTGCCTCTATGAAAGAGGCCAATGGCGTGCAAGATGGCCTCTCCCAGTTTCCTCTCGCTGACGAGCCTCTTTATTGCAGGCGGTGCGGGAACCGCATGAAATGCGTTCAGCAGTTCGCGCGCCTCAAAATCTTTAGCGCCCTCGTCCTTCAACTGAGACAGTGCAATCGCCTTTTCTAAGGTTAGGGTTTCCCCTGCGCCGTCAATTTTTTTGGCGTTGTTTTGGAAACTTTCTGTCAACAGGCCCATGCGCTGAGCATGTATTTTTGCCGCTCCCTGCAAGGGCATCAAAAATAATTTATCTGCGAAAAGACGGCTTATTGGACCTCTCAAAGGAGCAAGTACAGGATTTGTCCAAAGTTGGTTCAATAAGTGAGACAAAGCGTCATCATCATTATCTAGGACAGCCGCTTCAAAATCTTGTACGAAGGCGACCCTGTCCCAGACCCCTCCGGATGCAGCGGGGGCCTGCTCGGTCAAAATGCCTAAAAACCGATTATCGGCAAGCGCTCCGCTTTTCTTGAGACGTTCTGCGGCATCAAGCTGGTTTTTCCAACCGTGATCACCTGTAAGATTCACGGTTTCAAAGGCTGGTGGTAATTGACCCGCAGCCAAAGGTTCACCAATGGCTTCATAGAGAGTGACGATCAAGGGAGAGGGGTGAGAGGGGGGCGGTAGAATGGCTACCTCTTCCTCTTCTTCCACGGCATCTAAGAATTTGACCAAAAGTCTTTTTTCGATGGGGGAAAGCGCCCCCAGTCCAGTGGCTGTTTGCAACATGAGATCAGCCGTCATCCAATCCCCTTTACGGGCGTGGCAGAAAATTCGATCCGCATCGTTTGGATAGTGTGGGCCGAGATCGAGCACCTGTTCACAGGCTGGCGTTAAATTTTCGCTCATCAGGCTGAGTTCAAAGAGCGTGGGCACAAGCGGGGCAGGCAGAGGCGCTGCGCGTTCCAAGAGGGCCAGCGCTGGCTCTACGGCCCCATATGACATCAAAACTGTCAATCGTGCCTTTAAGAAGCTATTATCCTGTGCCGCCTGTGTCGGAGCATAGCCTTCCGCCAACATCAAGCGAAACAAAAGGCTCTGTAAAATGGGGTTGGTGAGAGGGGGTAATTCCTCCAAGAGATCAATAAGGTCCTGTGAGTCGCTGTCTTGCCAAAGCGTGATCGGCATGCCTGTCATCTCAGGAGATAATAAGCCCACAGCATCAAGGCGCATATCCGCAAGAGGCGTGACCTCTATTTCATGTTGAACAAGGCTTTGTCCGTCATTTTGATTTTTGAGTGGTTTGGTGGCAACGCTTTTTTGTTGTTTTCGTTTTTCGTTGAGCCAATCGATTGCAGACAGCGGCTCTGCAAAGCACAAAGAAGGCCATAACGCCAATATGAGTGAGGCCAACTTAACTTTCATTTAAATCAACAGGAATGCGTTCGAGGCTCTGACTGGGGGAAAAATCTACGCCAAGAAACGGACCGATATAAGCATAGGCGCTAAGGCCGATGATGCAAAAAATGCTTAAAATAAAAAGCCATTTTATCAATCGAACCATTTTTGCGCCTCATATTTTTTAAAGATATCGCTGGTCTATCACCAAAGCGATCTGCGACATGAAATGCCTTTGATTGAAATTTATCAAATCATGGCCAATAACGGAACCATGATTCTTGAACTTAAAAAACCGATCTTTTTTGTTGGCATGATGGGTGCGGGCAAGACAGCTGTGGGTCGTGCCACCGCCGATATCTTGGGCGTTCCTTTTTTGGACTCCGATGCTGAGATAGAATATGCCGCCAATATGAGCATTTCAGAGATTTTTGAACGCGATGGCGAGGATTATTTCCGCGAGAAAGAGGAACAAGTGATCAGGCGTTTATGTGGCGCTGCTCCTTGTGTTATTTCAACAGGGGGAGGCGCGTTTATCCGTCCCTCGGTTAAAGA
>WTIQ01000002.1 GCA_011525185.1 Paracoccaceae bacterium
TGGCGGCTGGTGAAACAGCAGACGATGGCACACTTGCGGGCATGAACTTCTATGTCAAAAGCCTAACTGGCACAATCCCACAATAAGTGAGGCAAAGGCAGCGCTTTTGATGCAGGACATTATGGTGCTATAGGAAACCTATCATCGTTTGAGAGCCTTAATCGGCTTGAGAACCTCTGTAAGTTAGCTGCTACGGATAGAGCTGTTTCACTAAGTGACTTTGATACGGATTCAATGCTCTTGGCTGCACCTAATCAGTGGATAGACCTGAAGTCTGGAGCTGCATATGATCCTGATCCATCTGTATTGGTCAGCAAGACAATAGCGACTGACTATTGCTCCAGAAGTACATGCCCAAACTTCGAGGCATTTGTGTATGATATCTTTGAGGGTGACCAAGACCTGATTAGTTATGCACAAAGGGCTATCGGCTACAGCATTACCAGTTTAACCTCAGAGCAGTGTCTATTTATCCTGATTGGTGAAGGTACAAACGGAAAATCTACCTTCGTCAATGTCATCAGCAAGTTGCTGGGGGACTATTCAAAGGCTGCTGCCTCTCAAACTCTAGTAGCCAAAGGCAGCACTTCTGTTGGTGATGACTTGGTAGGAGCAAGGCTGATACCTGTGAGTGAGACTGAAGAAAAAGCCCTAGCCAAGGCTAAGAGTAAACAGATGACTGGAGGAGATGTTCTCAAGGGCAGACCGTTGTATCGGAAGTATATTCAGTTCTCGATCAGCGGTAAAATTTTACTGGCGACTAATAGTCTGCCTTGTATCAATAATACTAACCGCGGTATCTGGCGGCGCATACACGCTATACCGTTCAATCATACCTTTACTGCCGAACAGCAAGACAAAGACCTTGGTATTAAACTGACAGCGGAACTTTCTGGCATTCTTAACTGGGCCATTCAGAGCTGCTTGGAATGGCAAGAGCCAGGCTTGAACCCACCGCAAATGGTTCTTCACCAAGTCAGGGCTTACAAGACCAAGATGGATAGTATCGCTCAATTTATTGAGCAGGAATGTAGACTAGAGGTAGATATTAAGTATTCAGCTTCTAAGCTGTACGAGGCTTATCGCCAATTTTGCTAAGCGCTTGTTCGCAAACCGCAGTCTAATGCTGCCTTCAAGAGAGCCCTAGACAAGCTGGTAAACGTCTACCAATCACGTTCCTCCAGCGGGATGCAAGGGTGGTCCATGCCCAGCGCAATATTTTCCGCAACAGAAAGTGCCTCAAACAAAGAAAAGTGCTGAAAGACCATTCCTATACCAGCGGCTCGGGCTTCGCGTGGTTCACGCGGGGCGAAAGGGTTTTGAGACAGCAACATGCGACCACGATCCGGCTTTACCAAACCATAAATCATTTTCACGAGAGTGGATTTGCCAGCGCCGTTTTCCCCAAGCAGCGCATGAATTTCGGCAACACAAATATCAAAGGAAATATCATCATTGGCCCGTACGCCTGGATAAGATTTGCTCAGGCCCTCAAGCCTTAAGAGCATTTGCGTCACCTGTTATCCCCTCTTTTCGCGTATGTGATACCCTGCGCAACAAAAATTCAGCCGCCACGCCCGTTGCGATTTCATACGGATGCTTGCCTAATTCAACCTGCCCAATGGGACAAGTTATTTTGGAAATGCGCTCATTGGCATGACCTAAGCCTCTCAATTTATGCCTAAAGCGGCTCCATTTGGTTTTTGATCCAATCAGACCAGCCCATGAAAATTCATGACGGAGCAAGGCGTGACACAGCTCTAGATCGATCGCGTGAGAATAGGTCAGGATCAAATGTTCGGCCCGAGGCGAGACATGCGGTACAAGTTCGTGCAGGTTTTTCGCATAAATCTGTGTGACATCGCTAGGAGTGGTGCTGGGGAAACGCGACTGTGCCGTATCGGCCCAAGTGATGTTCATATCTGGCAAGTTGCGAAAGCTCTGCACAATCGCCTCGCCCACATGGCCCGCACCCCATACCCAGAGGTCTGTTTTCGGCTCTAAAACGGGTTCAAGCATCCATCCTTGGTGCAGCTCGCTCTTTACAGCACCCCCCGCAGCGCGCTGTTGCGATAGCTGACGGCGCAAGGCAAAGGGAACCTCCATTGGCGCACGCGGGTCTACTGGCCTGAGGAAATGCGCCGTATTCGACCCAAAACCCTCCCCGTTATCAAAGCGTTCTGTGACAAGGCTCACATGCCCTCCGCAACATTGCCCCAGTTCGGGCCCAAGCGGATGGCGCGACACGAAGGAACGCTCCTGTGATGTTATCAAGGCGCGGGCGCGCTCAATCGCCTGATATTCCAGCGCGCCTCCGCCAATGGTGCCACGACACCCTTCACGCCACACCAACATCGAGGCGCCCACATCGCGCGGGGCCGAACCTTTGACCTCTGCCACAAGGACACGCACAACGGGACCAACCTTTTTCAGCAAATCTCTTATTTCGCGGGTATCAATGGCCATGCTTTGCCCTCTCTGAGGCCCAAAAGACACGCTCATGAGTCGCTGGCGCGTGCAAGTCGGGATAATGTCCCCCTGCCGCTGCCGCCGCTTGGCCCAGCGCTAAAAACGCAGAAATACCAAGCATAAAAGGCGGTTCGCCCACTGCCTTAGACCTATAAATCGTCTCTTCTCGATTTTGGTTGTCCCAAAGCGCTACGTTAAAAATATCGGGCCGGTCCGAGGCGACAGGTATTTTATAGGTCGAGGGCGCATGCGTCATCAAGCGACCCTCATCACTCCAAACCAGCTCTTCCGTGGTTAGCCAGCCAGCCCCTTGCACATATCCCCCTTCGATTTGACCAATATCAATCGCAGGGTTGAGGCTTTGCCCAGCATCATGCAAAATATCTGCTCTAAGCAGGCGGTTTTCCCCTGTCAAAAGATCGATCACCACCTCACTGATAGCGACCCCATAGGCAAAATAGTAAAAGGGCCGACCATGCCCTTTCATCCGATCCCATGTGATCTCTGGGGTCTTGTAAAATCCTGTGGATGAAAGACTGACGCGGTTTTCATAACAAATCTTGACGGCCTCTGCAAAAGACAGTTTTCGCGCCCCCAGAGACACCAGACCATCTTCAAACCGGACGTCAGAGGGGTGCACGCCAGCCTCTTTTGCCAAGCAGGCCTCCATCCTGTTACGGATTGTTTCGCAGGCTTTTTTCACCGCCATCCCATTGAGATCACTTCCAGAGCTCGCGGCGGTCGCAGAGGTATTGGGCACTTTGGCCGTATCCGTGGCGGTGATCTTGACCGCACTCAAGGGAACACCAAAGCTCCTTGCACAGACTTGTGCCACCTTTTGGAACAAGCCCTGCCCCATCTCGGTTCCACCATGGTTCATGCGAATGGTGCCATCTTGGTAAACATGTACCAAGGCGCCCGCCTGATTGAGATGGGTGAGTGTAAAAGAGATTCCGAATTTCACTGGGCTTAAGGCGATGCCCCGCTTTAAGGTGTTCTGCGCTGCATTCCACTGTGCAATCTCTTGGCGTCTTTGGTGATAGTCACTGGAGTGAACCAAAGCCTCGGTCATGTCATTAAGAACAAAATCGGCAACCTCCATGCCATAGGGGGTCGTTTGCACAGAGGCACCTTGTGTCTGGGCATCAGAGTAATAATTGCGCTGCCGCACCAAGAGCGGGTCAAGATCAAGCTGATGCGCGACATGATCCATGACCCGCTCTATCCCCACCACCCCTTGGGGACCTCCAAAGCCTCGAAAGGCCGTTGCGCTTTGCGTATGTGTGCGCAAGCGATGACTGACAATCTTACAATTTTTTAGATGATAGGCATTATCAGCATGCAGCATTGCACGATCCGCAACAGGCAGCGAAAGATCCTGAGACCAGCCGCATCGCACGTAATGTGTGACATGCAGGCCAGAGATGACCCCCTGCTCATCAAATCCAACGCTATACTCAATGCGAAAATCGTGACGCTTGCCCGTGATTATGAAATCATCATCTCGATCGTAGCGCATTTTACAGGGCTTTTGCGTATGATGGGCCCCAAGTGCGCAGGCGATGGCTAGCGCATTGGCTTGGCTCTCTTTGCCGCCAAATCCCCCGCCCATGCGGCGCACTTCAACGCGCACCTCATGCATGCCTAGTCCCAAAGCATCGGCAACTTTGTGCTGCACCTCGCTGGGGTGCTGCGTGGAGCTATGAACAAGCATTTCACCATCTTCTCCAGGAAGCGCAAAGGCCGCTTGCCCTTCGAGATAAAAATGCTCTTGCCCCCCGAGCTCAAGCCTGCCCTCCAAGCGCAGCGGCGCATTTTCAATCGCGCTTTTGGCATCACCCTTTTCATAGATACGTGGACCCTCCTCAAAACGGCTATTTGCTGAAAGTGCTTCGTCAATCGTTAGGATGGGCCGCTGCTCGTCATAGGTAATCTTGGCCAAACGCGCCGCTTTTCGCGCGGCATCATGGCTTTTGGCAATAACGAGAAAAATCGGTTGGCCGAGGTAATGTATCTCCCCTGTTG
>WTIQ01000312.1 GCA_011525185.1 Paracoccaceae bacterium
CTCCAATATCCATCACATGACCAGCTTTGTGTATCGCCGCCTGAATTGGTCCGAATAAGCTCGAGCGTCTTTTGCCCAAATGAAAGCCGCTCCGAGATTTGATTGTTCGCATAGCTCTTTTGCAGGGCCGTCCAAATCCCCCAAAGCGCAAACATCATAAATGGCAAAAGACCCCAGAATATAACGGTTCCAACCATTGCAAGGAGCGGCAGCAAAATCAAAAGGAAGGTCACAGCAATAAACAACGCAAAACCGGATTTTGGCAGCGAGTTATGCGGCCAGAGCTCTAAAACGCGCTCTGAATTTTGAGTTTCTGCTTCACTCGTCCAACGATACGGCATTCTGAACCCCCTGATATTCGAATTAAAAGAATTTCAAAGCAGGGAAAGAGCAATGATGTCGCAGACATAAAAAAACCCGCCAAAACGATAGCGGGTTTTTATTTCTTATGACGAGAGCCAATTAATGGGCTGGCGTCTTATCCCATTCCTCTTGCTTAGGAAGGATTTCAAAGGTGTGTTCAGGGGGTGGAGAGGGAAGTGTCCACTCCAGTGTGTCCGCGTGCTCGTTCCAATAGTTCGCTTGCGTGATGCGTGCACCGCGCGTCAGCGCATAGGCCATGATGCCGAAGAACAACACGAAGGAGGCGAAGGCTAGGAAGGCACCCAAGCTTGACCACCAGTTCCAATATGCAAAGGCTTCAGGATAGTCGATGTAACGACGCGGCATGCCCTGACGTCCCAAGAAGTGCTGCGGGAAGAAGGTCAGGTTGGAGCCGATAAACATCATCCAGAAGTGCAGCTTTCCAGCCCACTCAGGATAGGCACGGCCTGTCATCTTGCCGAAATAGTAATAAATCCCTGCAAAGATCGTAAAGACAGCGCCGAGCGACATCACATAGTGGAAGTGTGCAACGACATAGTACGTGTCATGATAAGCGCGATCCAAAGGTGCCTGCGCAAGTACGATGCCTGTCACACCACCAACGGTGAAGAGGAACAAAAAGCCAAAGGCCCAAAGCATCGGGGTCTTGAACTCGATAGATCCGCCCCAAAGCGTTGCAATCCAGCTAAAGACTTTGATACCCGTTGGAACCGCGATCACCATCGTTGCCAGCATGAAATACGACTGTTGCGTGAGCGACATCCCGACTGTGTACATATGGTGTGCCCAGACGACAAAGCCCAAAACCCCAATCGCAATCAGCGCCCAGACCATCGGCAAATACCCAAAGACAGGCTTGCGTGCGAAGGTCGCAATGACGTGGCTGATCAGACCAAAACCAGGGAGGATAATGATATACACCTCAGGGTGTCCGAAGAACCACAAAATATGCTGGTAAAGGATCGGATCACCGCCACCAGCAGGATCAAAGAACGTTGTCCCGAAGTTACGGTCCGTCAAGAGCATTGTAATCGCGCCAGCAAGAACGGGCAGAGATAACAAAATGAGCCAAGCCGTCACAAAAATGGACCATGAAAACAACGGCACTTTGAACAACGTCATCCCAGGGGCGCGCATGTTCAAGAAGGTCGTGATCATGTTGATCGCGCCCAAGATGGAAGACGCTCCTGATACGTGCACAGCAAAGATCGCGAGATCCATGGACATGCCTGCCTCGTTCACTGAAAGCGGAGGATAGAGCACCCAGCCTACGCCAGAGCCCGCCTGTCCATTACCGCCTGGCGATAGAACGGAGCAAACCGCCAATGTAGTTCCTGCAACATAGAGCCAGAAGGACAGGTTGTTCATGCGCGGAAACGCCATATCTGGCGCACCAATTTGCAGCGGCATGAAATAGTTACCAAAGCCGCCAAACAAGGCGGGAATAACGACAAAGAACATCATCAAAATGCCGTGGCCCGTGACCAAAACGTTCCAAAGATGCCCGTTTGGAGCGTAGCAGTCTGTGCCGCCTGACACCAAACGCGCCGCGGCTTCGCCCGCTTCGTTCAAACACATGTACTGGACGCCAGGCTCCATAAGCTCCATGCGCATGTAAACTGTAAATGCAACGGAAATTAGACCAACAAACGCAGAGACGATCAGGTATAGAATCCCAATATCTTTGTGGTTGGTGGACATAAACCAGCGGGTGAAAAAGCTCCGCTCGTCTGAATGCTCGTGCCCATGAATGGCTGCATCTGCCATAGTTCACTCCTGTTTCATAATGGCTCTTACACAGCGACTCGCGTCGCTTGCGTCGGTTATTAGACTTATGCCTATCCATGCAGGCCATAAGCTGCAATGCACGTCTTTGACGCAGGTAGGCATTTTTTCAAAGATTTCATTCGTTTTTTAGAGTGGTTTGGCCCCTAGGTAGTCGCCAAATGTATCCCGCAAGGCAGAATCAAGCTCATCAAGTGTCACGTTTAGCCCAAGACGCTCAAAGCTCGTGACCCCAAACTGCGGCAGACCACAGGGTACGATACCATCAAAATGGCTCAAATTCGGTGCAACATTGATCGAGATACCGTGAAAACTGACCCATTTTCGCAGCCTGATACCAAGCGCAGCGATTTTATCTTCTTGACCTTGCCCCAAGGGTAAATGTGTGTTGAGGTTTTGCGTTACCCAGACGCCGACACGCCCGTCACGAATGACGCCATGAATGCCAAATTCCTGAAGCGTCGCAATCACCCAATGTTCGAGAGATTTCACAAAGGCACGCACATCTTTTCCGCGCTTTTCTAAATCAAGCATCACATAGATGACTCGTTGTCCAGGACCGTGATAGGTGTACTGCCCTCCCCGTTTTGTGCTGTAAACGGGAAAAGATGCAGCGTTTAACAGATCCTTGGGCTGCGCACTTGTGCCCGCACTATAAAGCGGCGCATGTTCCAAGAGCCAGATGGCCTCTCTCGCGCTCCCAGCCCGTATCTGAGCCACCCGTTCTTCCATAAAACGCTCGGCCTCACGATAATCGACCAACTCTTGGGCAACTATCCACTCGACATCGTCCATGTTATCATCCCTCTTAGGATACGCGCACGAGAGACCCACGCAGGGCTCGATATAAGCAAATGTGATGCAAAAGGTAACCCCTCAGGTCCGAGTTACAGATGGTGTAGAAAAGACCTCTGTATAACGCCGCCTCCATTTAGAAATTAGGGCCGCGGCTGCCTGGGTAGACGCGAGCGTGCGGTGACGGAGCCTTTGAGAATTTTCTGCACTATCATACGTTGATCTGGTGAACGCGCCTGCCGAGGAGCAGGCAGGCGCGGCCCGGTGGTGCCACCGGGCGGGGTGCTTTACTATAGTTTCTGTTATGCGGAGGTCTTTTCCATGTTGGCAGGCATCGAAATATTTGACTGTTGTCAGAATTTCATCAATGATTTTATTATCGCAGGCTCGCGCTGACCTAGGTAGACGAAGCCCTCATGTTTGACGGGAGCGTTTTTAAGAGGTCTTGCATGTTAAAATTAGATCACATTGTTCTTGCGGCGGAGAGCCTAGTTGAAGGCGTAAATTATTTGGAAGAGCGGCTTGAACACAGGCTAGATGCTGGCGGCAAACATGAGATGTTTGGCACGCATAACCGCCTGTTAAGCTTAGGGGATTGCTACTTTGAAGTGATTGCAAAGAATCCCGAAGCCTCGTCGCAACAAAGGGCTGTATGGTTTGATCTAAATAATTTTCGCGGCCCCCCGCGCATGGTGACTTGGGTGTGTGAGACGAAAAATATGGCAAAAGACTGCGTCCAAGCTCCCTATCCCACGGGAGCAGTGACCACTGTAAGCCGGGACGACTTAATCTGGGATTTGACAATTCCAACCGATGGGTCCCTGCCCTGCGATGGAGTAGCCCCTGCCTTGATTGATTGGAAAGGGACGGCCTCCCCCTCGGCGCGCCTTCCCGATCATGGGTTTAGATTGACATCCCTACGCTTGTCTCATCCAAATATTGACCAAATCGATGGTTTTTTAGATCATGCGCTGCACGATAATCGCATCATTCATGAGACCTCAGGACACATCTCAATTCAGGCCACAATCAAAACGCCAGACGGGCGCGTGATCACGCTATGATAACGATCAAACCAGCACAGAGTGATGACGCATCACAGATCACGACCATTTGGAATCATTACATTTTAGAAACCAACGTGACCTTTAACTTCCAACCCAAAACGAAGGATGAGGTACAACAGCTCATCTCTGACGCGAACCGCGCAGGTCGTGTGTTTTTGGTTGCCGAAGATCGCGGTGCAGCGATTGGATTTGCAACATATTTTCAGTTTCGTGGGGGCGTGGGTTATGCACGCACGATGGAGCATACGATTATGTTAGACAAGGCTGCGGTTGGATTGGGAGCTGGCCGCAAGCTCATGGAGGCTCTGCTGGCTCAGGCGACATCGGCGGGTGTACATTCGATGTTTGCTGGTGTCAGTTCCGCAAACCCCGATGGCGCTGCATTTCAC
>WTIQ01000390.1 GCA_011525185.1 Paracoccaceae bacterium
GTATCAACGTACGCGCCTTGTGCGCGCATGGACCCATTTGGAAAGACAAAGAGGTGGGCTGGGCTTTGTCGGTGGTCCTGGTGAAACGCAAATTGAGGCTGACCGTCGTGCCATAGATTTGCAACTTTCAAAACTAAGGCAGCAATTGTCAAAGGTCGTGAAAACGCGTGCCTTACATCGCGCCTCTCGCGCAAAGATACCCTATCCCATTGTCGCTTTGGTGGGATACACAAATGCTGGGAAATCGACATTGTTCAATATTCTGACAGGGGCGGATGTGGTTGCAAAAGACATTTTATTTGCCACATTGGATCCGTGCATGCGCTCCTTAAAGACGCCACAGGGCACAGAATTGATCCTCTCTGATACTGTTGGCTTTGTTTCTGATTTGCCGACTGAACTTGTTGCCGCCTTTCGCGCAACATTAGAAGAAGTTCTAAGCGCAGACCTTGTTCTTCACGTGCGCGATATATCAAGCGAGGAAAGCGACGTTCAGGCCGAGGATGTTTTGACCATTCTCGAGGCCATTGGTCTTTCCAAAGACGTCAAGATACTGGAAGTGTGGAACAAAGTTGATTTGTTGCCTCAGGACGAACGCACTGCGCAAGTGAATAAAGCGGAGCGTCTTGAACATGTTTTGGTTACCTCTGCCGCGAAAGGAGAGGGAGTCGATACGCTGATTGAGGCCATTGAAGAACATATTAAATCAGACTATTTTAAAGAAGTAATTTCCTTGTCCCATAACGAGGGCAAAAAACGGTCTTGGCTCTACCAGCAAGGTTTAATTTTAAGGGAAACAACCTTAGAAAATCACAGCGAACTCGAAGTGAATTGGTCTCTGAAAGAAAAAGCGCAATTTGAGTCAGTGTAGAAAGACCTCTGCAAAGCGCGACCCTCATTTTCGAACCAGAGCCATGCTATTCAGAAGCCGTCCTAAAGCATGTTGAGCCTAAGTGGGCACCAGTTTGGCGTCTCGAACATGCGACAAAACAATAAGTTAGAGCGTGTCAAATGAATCCGATTAAACGTGACATGCTCTAATCTTCTTGCGCGAGCGGTCGCAAATATGTCACCCCCACCGAAGCCGCGCGTGCAAGCTCGAGTTCAAGTGACATGGTCCAATATTCGCCGCGTCTCCAAAGCTCGCCGAGATCGTCGTAATGTTTTGATAAGGGATGTCCTGATTGACCTGTAGAAATCACGAATTGTGAACTATTAGGATCAGCGAAGTCATATAGGCCACGGTATCCTGCCGCATGAATGTTTTGAAACGGCATATCGGCATGGGGTAAGAATTTAGCCCGTTGCAAAGTATGACTACCGCCGCTCGTGGGCTGCACAATATTGACAAGATATTTGAGCAAAGGAACATCGCCAAGGGATGGGTGTTTGTGCAAAGCTTGGTGCGCATCACCCCATCGCATGAGGGAAAGCGACCCGCCGTATTGATCTCTGAGCCAGTAAAGCGCGTCATCTAATGAAAGCTCTGCCATATCGAGACAGCTTTCGAGTTGACTGCTTTGCACCACGTCGCACCAAATTGAAGCGCCCTCTACATTGCGAAAGACGCGCTCTATGAACAACGGATTTATATCCAATGTTCGGGCAAATTCCACACTGAGCTCATCCTGCACCAAACGCATTTGTAAAAACTTCATCCAAGCATTGTAAATCAGGGGCTGGGGTTCATACTCATTCATCTCGCCGCTCCATTCGGCAAGCAAATCAAGAGCGGTCTTGCGTTCATATGCCAAAGTGCCAGGTTCTGCAGACTGAGCATTGAAAATAACGTTTGATCCAACCAGAGGTAAAAGAGTTCGGGCAGGATAACTAATCGTATCGAGTTGAGCTTGTTGGAAACTTTCTAAGGTATGAATTTTGCGCGATCCGAGGAGTTGGCTCAGTCGTTTGATCCGCTGACTGTCTCCCCATAGATATGAGCCATGGTCTGGAAATGCTCCATCGGTCACTTTATTATTTGTGTTTGCTAGCAATCCCTTGGGGGGGTTGATCTTTAACGGAGCTGTTTCATCGTCTAAAAAGCCGAGCCATCTGTTGTCTTGCACCCAACCACGACTTGGATGCCGTCCCATGGTTTCATGTCTTTGAGAGCGAAGAGGGCGGAGACCAATGGTCTTGAGTGCAATATCGCGCGTGTCTGCTAAGGTTATATTCAACGACGGTGCCTGAAAACGCTCACTTGCCTCCAGAGCGGACGCAATATTGTCACTCCTCATAAGTTCAAGAAAGCTTTCAAAGGAAGTATCCTGTGTTCCCAAAGCCGTCGAGCGAAGGCTCACCACGTGATTTGCGGGTGTGACGGAAGCCAGTCCAGTCAGTGACCTTGATAAAACGGGGCCGTTTTCACTGTGTCGCAGTGTAAGGGTTAAAGGCGCGTTACCTTTGATGGAAATAATCGATTGACGGGTCTCAAAAGGTTTATACGTATCGCCACTTCTATAAAAATTTGGATCAGCGCTTGAGAGCTCTTCAATATATAGATCAGCATCATCGATGTATGAGGCTGTAATGCCCCATCCAAGGACATCACTGCGGCCTGACAGTACCAGAGGAATTCCAGGTACAGTTGCCCCCATGACAGCGCGATCTGAAAAATGGAGCGCGCTTAAATACCAAAGGGACGGGGCTTCAAGCAACCCGTGGGGGTCATTTGCAAGAAGGGTCGCATCAGAAGTCGAGCGCTTGGGACGCGCCGCATAAGCATTCGACGCGCCCGCCAATCCAACCAAGGGCAAGCCAAAGAGCGCACTGTGTTCGGCGTTTGGTACTGATGAAGCAAACTGAGAGCCATATAGATCTTGTAGATCTTGGAACAAAAAGGCTTGATCTGGTTCAAATGTCGCGCTGCTGGGCACCTCTGGATCGATGTCTCGCATGCGATCAAGATCATCAAGGGCCAACAGCAAATTCACCCTTTGGATTTCATGAGGCAAGTGGTCTGACCATTGAATTGCCAAGAGTTTCAGGATTGCGAGCGAATCTGTGGGGGACCATACGGGAAAGGGCGCGTTAAAGAAAAAGAACTCAGGTGCCCCTCTGCCCAGAGAGTATTTGTTTATTTCATAGAGGCGCGCGTTTATTCCGTCTGCATAAGCCCTAAGGGCGTCTTGCGCCTCAGCGGATAACGAGGCCAGCGACAATTGGGACAATCGTTGAAGGTCAAGACGGCGATAGAACTGATCGCTTTCGAGCGCTTTCATCCCATAGACTTCCGCCAACTTTCCCTGCGCTTTGCGCCTCAGGTTAAAAAGTTGCCATAATCGATCTTGCGCGTGCACATATCCCAACCCATAAAACACATCCCGATCGCTTTGCGACGTGATATGGGGCACATTAAAGGTATCTCGGACAATTTCGATCTCGCTCGCCAGCGCGGGGAGGTCCACAGTTTTGGAATAGTTCGGGAGCGATTTTGCTGACACATAGTAAAAGAGAGCGGCACAAACACAAAGAAAGCTGGCCATTAGGACCAAGAGCCGGAACATCCAGGTAAAGAAAACCGCCATCTCGGTTAGAGCCCCTTTTCTCCTTGCTATGGACGCATTTCGATGTAAACACACAGCTGATTAGCAACATATGCAGGAGGTTTGAAGATGGCAAACATTGCTTTTCTCGGTCTGGGCGTCATGGGCTTTCCCATGGCAGGACATCTTAAGAAGGCAGGACATTCGGTAACAGTTTATAATCGGACCTCCTCAAAGGCAGAGCTTTGGACAGAAACCCATGGTGGCGCTTCTGCTCCGACGCCGCAGGAGGCGGCAAAAAATGCTGATTACGTCATAAGTTGCGTGGGAAATGATGATGATTTGCGCTCTGTTGTGATCGGAGATCAAGGCGCACTTTCAGGCATGGGGGCAGGCACTATTTTTATCGATCACACCACCGTATCAGCCAAAGTAACCGAGGAACTTTATCAGCAACTTTCTGCCCAAAGTATCTCATTCATAGATGCGCCCATCTCAGGAGGACAGGCAGGAGCCGAAGGAGGCATGCTCTCCATCATGTGCGGTGGCGATCTTGACGCCTTTGAAAAAGCGCTACCGATCATGGAGGTCTATTCAAAAATCTGCAAAAGGCTGGGGAATTCTGGCGCGGGACAAAAAACAAAAATGTGCAATCAAATTGCAATTGCAGGGTTGGTACAGGGGTTATCAGAGGCGTTGCATTTCGCCCAAAAAGCTGGCCTTGACGGGCGCGATGTTGTCGAGGTTATCTCGCAAGGGGCCGCTGGAAGCTGGCAAATGTCAAATCGGTATGAAACCATGCTTGATGACGAATTTGATCATGGCTTTGCCGTGGATTGGATGCGCAAAGATCTTGCGATTTGTTTGTCTGCGGCCGATGAGTCGGGTGCGTCGCTGCCCGTAACGGCCCTAGTGGACCAGTTTTATAAGGACG
>WTIQ01000093.1:0-3068 GCA_011525185.1 Paracoccaceae bacterium
CTGTGAAGGCGGGTGAAATCGTTGGCTTAGTCGCACCTTCTGGCGCAGGGAAGTCAACGCTGTTGCATGTGGCGGGTCTACTCGATACCGCAGATGAGGGTGACATTATCCTCAATGGTGAATTACTGACACATAAAAATGATCGACGCCGCACAGAAATTCGTCGTCGGGAAATAGGGTTTATCTATCAATTCCACCACTTGCTCCCAGAATTTAGCGCTCTTGAAAATATCATCTTACCCCAACTTGCAGATGGAGTGCGACGCAGGCCAGCAATCGAGCGCGCGGCCGAACTTCTTTCTAAGGTCGGCCTAGGTCATCGCGCAGAGCATCGACCGGGAGAGCTTTCTGGAGGGGAACAGCAACGCGTTGCTTTTTGCAGGGCGCTTGCAAACAACCCAAGCCTTTTATTAGCAGATGAACCGACGGGTAATCTCGACCAAGGAACGTCGCATAAAGTCTTTGATATTTTGCTGGAAATGGTGCGCGAAACGGGTCTTTCAGCGATAATTGCGACACATAATCCTGATATCGCCGACAGAATGGATCGTGTCGTAACCCTTGCAGACGGTCACATTAAAGAGCCAGCCTAAGTTTTTGGTGGGCGCTGGTATTGTCGAGCTAAAACCTCAGGCGACGTTCCCAGAAAATATTTCATAAGGCGAAGGAGATTGCTAAATGCCTGCGCAAACCACCCTGCATGCTCATATCTTTCTGCCCCCGTTGCTATTGCGTCGGGTAGCGCGCGGAGTTTACCGCGCAGTTTGCGTGCCAATGCAACATCCTCCATCAAAGGACTCTCGGGATAGCCGCCCACAGCATTCAGCAGATCACGATGAACGAGCAATCCCTGATCTCCAAAAGGCAAGCCGAAAAAATGAGCACGCCTGTTTGCAAGCCAGGCCACAACACGCGCCTGCCATGCCTGAGAACGAAAGTTAAGTTTGAAGTAAAACGCCCGCAAAGGAGTTTCAAAGCAAGGCTCCATCAGGGCACTCCAGCCCTGCGGTAGCGTCGTATCAGCATGTAAAATCAAGACCCAAGGCGTGCGCAAATCGCGCACCCCAGCTGCAATCTGCGCCCCTCTCCCACTTTGCCCTTCGATAACTTTGCCTCCAGACTCTTTAGCGATCTTAACGGTTTGGTCATCCGATCCCGCATCGCTCAGAATCACTTGGTGCAAAACCCCTTCAGCCACCCCTTCAAACAAACTTCCAAGCGTTTCGGGCAGGGTCTTTTCTGCATTCAAGGTTGGGATTACAACAGAAAGCGGTGCTGGCATCTTCTTTATCCAAGTATCGCCGTTTATATACTAGTTATAAGAAAGAGAAGGAACGAAAAATGCCTCAACCTTACGATGCACGCGCCATCTTGAAGATTGATGGAAATGACAATTTTCGCTTTTTACAAGACCTTGTCACCAACGATCTGGCCAAACTTAAGGAGGGGCTGATCTATGCAGCACTTTTGGGACCGCAAGGAAAATTTCTCTTTCATTTCTTTCTCTTCAAGCGCGGCGAGAGCATTTTTCTGGATTGCGCTTCATCAGAAGCAGACGCGATTCTCCAACGCTTGAACATGTATAAACTGCGTCGGGATGTGCATATTGAAAACACTGACTTATCCGTATCGCGTGGTCTCGGCCAAGCGCCCGAGGGCGCTTTCGCTGATCCGCGCCACGTTGGACTTGGCTGGCGCTTATACGAGACCACGCAAATTGAAGATGATGTGGATTGGGACGCTCTACGCATTGAATTAGGTGTCCCAGAACATGGCAGAGAGCTGACCACAGACAGTTATATTTTAGAACATGGGTTTGAACGTCTTAATGGTGTCGACTTCCGCAAAGGCTGTTACGTCGGTCAAGAAATAACCGCGCGCATGAAACACAAAACTGAGCTGCGTAAGGGACTTGCGAAAGTTCGTATTTCAGACGAAGTCCCACTGCATACTCCAATCACAGCAAACGGAAAAACAATTGGCTATGTGGCGTCGCAATCCGATGGAAAAGCACTCGCCTATTTGCGATTTGACCAAGCAAAAGGCGACATAGTCGCAGGGAACGCTATGATTACGGAAGTTGAACCCTTGTGAAACCGCTCCTAGGCACGTTCTGAATATTCCATTGTTTCAGTGTTAATTACAATGGCCTCATCTTGTGCAATAAAGGGCGGGACCATAACCTTTACACCGTTATCCAGAATAGCAGGTTTAAAACTGTTCGCAGCAGTCTGCCCCTTCACCACAGGCTCGGTTTCGGTCACAGTACAGGTTACTTTTTGCGGCAAGGTCGCGTTAAGCGCTTCTTCATCATAAAATTCGACAACAATTGTCATACCATCTTGGAGAAATGGACGCCGATCTCCAAGGAGCTCTGACGGCAATTGCACCTGCTCATAAGTTTCTGTGTCCATAAATATAAGCATCCCAGCATCTTCATAAAGGAATTGCTGATCTTTTTGCTCAAGACGAACGCGCTCGACTTTATCTGCACTTCTAAAGCGCTCATTGAGCTTGGATCCGTTTCGCAGATTGCGCAGTTCAACCTGTGCAAAGGCGCCGCCTTTTCCAGGTTTTACATGATCAACTTTAACCGCAGCCCATAAACCACCGTCATGTTCAAGTACATTTCCTGGACGAATTTCATTTCCATTTATTTTTGGCACAATTAACCCAACCCTGTGATGCTTGAATCCGTATTGAGTGAGCCTATATCGAGCATGTAAATGTTTGGCAAGCAAAGGTTCTGATGATATTAGATATGCATAAAACGCATAACAGATATGCAAATCTGGCCTACCCGAATCAGTAAGGATCAGTCATAAGACACGCCACGCCAATAAGAACAACAATAAAAGGACGACGAGATGCGAGATTTCGTTGATGCGACAGCGTTTAACTCAGAGCAAGGCAATAGAGCCCGCAAATTGTTTGCTGCGGTGGTGCTAGCCGCTCTAGATGATGCAATCGCAGACGACCGAAAATATGGCAACGGACCAGAACAAATTGCACGCTGGGCGCGCTCGCGCGATGGGCGTGAAGTGCTGTCTTGCGCTGGCATTGATCCA
>WTIQ01000093.1:3078-10024 GCA_011525185.1 Paracoccaceae bacterium
CGAAAGAGTTGTCGCTGGTTTGATGGAATTTGTCCAGAAAGGCGTTCGCACATCTGTTGCTCTGTCGCGAGAAGAATGTGAGAGACGGCAAAATGCGATGCAGCAGGCTCAAGCGGCCTGATTGATTTCTGCACTCTGTTTGAAAAGCCCGCCTTAAGCGCGGGCTTTTGTATTTTTAACCACCGCTACTCATTGGTGGTCAATTTGGCAATCGTCACTTCGCGCTGGACCATTTTGCGAATGTTTGCCGTGATTTTTTCACCAAACAGTCCGCTTAGCTCCTCGCGAATAAGCTCGGAAACCATCTCACGCATTTGCTCTTTGTCAAATGGGACTGCATCGGATTGCAAAGAGTTGCGATCGATTGATACCGCAGAGGGAACTTGGGCTTGAGAAACAGCATCTGGCTTCACACCTTCCACCAAAGGCTCGCTGTTCTTGTTTAATGGTTCAGAGAACGGCGTCGCAAAGGACACTTCCGCTATTGGCGCCATTGTGTCAGAAACATGTTCGTCTTCAAACTCATCTTCGACGGCCTGATTCAATAACGTTTCAAGTCGCGCTAGTTTTGCCTCAAAAGAAAGATCTGCGGATTTGTAGGGCCGTCTCGAACCCCCTTGCACACGCAAGGTTTGATCGAGAACAAATTTTTCTCGAACTGGCTTTTCGTTTTCTATGTAAGAAGATGATGTGTCCTCTGATACGATTTGGTTTAACGCCATAAGTGCGTCTGAAACATTAGACGCTTGAGTAATATTTTTCATTTTTTCCACTTCCTGCTCTACAACGCAGCGTAGCAAAAAATTTTAATTGCTCAACGAAAATTGCACTATTTTGAGAGGGATTCTAATAATTGATCCAATTTTGCTCCACGCGCACTTATGGCAGATGGCGCCTTTTCAACCAAATTGTAATACGCTTGCGGATCGTATTTCTGAACTGGTAGATTCAAATGCTCAACTGTCAGCTTACCCATTTGCGCCAAAACACGATAAGCAGAGACGAATTCATCCGTTTCCACAGATAAAAGACCCGCTTGTGCATCTAGCAATTCTTGTTCTGCGTTGAGCACATCAAGCGTCGTACGGGACCCCACTTTCGCCTCTTCACGAACGCCCTCAAACGCAACACGAGACGCGCGAATTTGCTCTTCGCTCGCCTTTCTACTCGCCCTTGAAATTTCCAAAATCGCAAAGGCCGTACCTGCCTCTTGCTCTAATTTCAACTTGACCAAATGAAGTGCAGAGCGTTGTGCATCACGTTGAGCGCGCGCTTTTCTTAAAAGCGCTGGAAATTGCCCGCTCGAATAAAGCGTCCCTTCCGCGGTCAATCCAATCGTAGCAGAACGATTAAAAAGGTCGTTATCTACATCATCGTCCTTATATCCCAGACGGCCAGACAGAGAGACAGTCGGCTGATATGCCGCTTCTGCACGGCTTATGTTAAATTCCGCCTGCTTTATGTCGTGTTGCACAGCTACAATATCGGGGTGCGCCCGTACCGCAGAGGCTTTCACAGCGCTGGCAGAGGCAGGCAGTTTGGGACGATCACCCGTTGTCAATGCATCACCCGCACGTTTGCCAACAACTTGCTTGTAGATTTCCTCGGCTTGCTGAAGGTTGCCTTGCGCTGATGCAAGCGCACTCTGCGACGCAGCCAAACGCGCCTGTGCAAGAGCAACATCGGTTTTCGTAACTTCTCCGACTTCAAACCGGTCCTGCGCGGCCCGTAATTCTTCCTGGATAACGCGCAGATTGTTTTTGCGAAGTTTGACTGTGCGCCGATTTTCACGGACTTCCATAAAGGCCTCGACGGCCGCTAGAAGCACTCTTTGTTCAACACCAATCAGTTTTTGCCGCGTTGAAAAAACGGCCTCTTTCGCCGCAGCAAGGGCGAATTTATTTCGCCCTCCATCATACAGCGTCAGTTTCGCATTAACTCCTAGAGTTGCGGAAGTCGTAGAACGATCGAAACTTTCAACATTTTCAACTTCGTTCGTCGCGTTTCCGTACATCAAGGAGCGTTCCGTGGTTGCTGTCCATGTCACAACTGCACCCAGCGCCGACGCTGCCACGGCAACGTCTTCATCAGCAGCGCGCAGTAACGCTCGATTTTGTTGGATAAGCCCACTGGCATTGTAAGCACTGACCAGAGCCTGCCGTAAACTCTCGGCCTGCAATGTTCCTGAAAACGTACCGCAAAAGAGGGCAGCTGCGCAAAAACGACTGACCTTAACCAGACTCATTTTGTTAGGCCACTTTGTCATAGATTTAATCCCCCGTATCAAAATACTTTCAGCTAAAGCGCAAACGCACGCTCCCGCTCATAACCACTTAGCACTGGCGCTCCTGCGTTAAATGCAAAGCGCCATGATATTTTTCCATTTCGTTTATAGCCGATCTGTGCCTTACCCACACCCTGCTCAACTATGATGCATCCGATGCGACCACCTTCTTTTAGTTGGCTCAATACGCTCTCAGGAATGGTCTCAACAGCACCCTGCATGACAATAACATCATAAGGCCCATGTTCAGGCGCCCCTGCAGCAAGTGTTGCCTGCTCTACACATACGTTATCAACATTAATCTCACGCAACGCCTCTTCCGCCTCTTGGATCAAGCCATCATCCTCTTCAACGGCAACGACCGCTTCAGAAAGCTGGGCCATCAAAGCAGAGGAATACCCCAAGCCAGCGCCGATATCCAAAACCAATTCATCTTTTGACAGGTCAAGCGCATCTAACAGTTTCGCCAAAATGCGAGGGTCAAGAACAACACGCCCGTTGCCCAATGCGACGCTCTCACCGATATAGGCGATATCGCGTTTATCTCGGGGCACAAACATTTCCCGCGGTACATCCATCATAGCCTTTAAGACGGGAAATTTAGTCACATCAGATGGTCTAATTTGCGTATCGACCATTACTTCACGACGTTTAGCGAAATCAATCATATTACTCTCGGGATTCACAAAGCTCTGTAACGTGTGCCACAACTTGCTCCTTGCCGCAATATTGAGATGCTCGGATAATTGCGTTTCCATCTTTTATGTCGCGGTTGAGAATGCAGGCATTCGCTTTAGCTTCAACAATATCTCTTTCGTGAGACGATACAGTCTTTGACACCGAGAAAAACTGACTTAGGCTTTTAAGCACATCATAAACCAGCCGATAAGAGACCCAGATATGAGAGCATTTTTGGACGAACGACAAAGCCTACATGATCCCAAGAGCTTTCGCAAAAGCGGTCCTGTCTCAGAAAACCCAGAACAACCAAAACGCATTGAGGTCCTAAAGCAGGGGGCACAACATGCGGGTATAGAGTTTGAAGCACCAAGTGATTTTGGCATGGGGCCTATCGCTGAAATTCATTCGCCTCAATATTTGGCCTTTTTACAAAATGCCTTTCGGCGAATGAACGCAGCTGATGGAGGTGAAGCGGAGGTCACACCCTCAATCCACCCGTTGTCGCGAAGTGATGGATACCCTGCTTCTGTGATTGGACAGGCGGGGTTTCATCAGGCTGATGTCTCGTGCCCAATTGGCGCTCACACTTGGACATCTGCCTATTGGTCGGCTCAGTCTGCCCTTTCACTTGCGCATTACATGGATACAGGCGCACGCGCTGGTTATGCGCTGTGCCGTCCTCCTGGTCATCATGCCTTTGGCGACGCCGCGGGCGGCTTTTGCTTTTTGAACAATGCCGCGATTGCTGCGCAGGCCTGCTTAAACCAAGGTCATCGTGTGGCGATACTGGATGTTGATGTGCACCATGGAAATGGGACGCAAGGCATTTTTTATAACCGTTCCGACGTTTTTACGGTGTCTCTCCATGCAGACCCAACACGTTTTTATCCCTTTTTTTGGGGATATGCCCATGAAACGGGGAAAGGCGCGGGCTTAGGTTATAATCTCAATCTTCCGCTACCCCGTCAGACAGGCGACGCAGACTATCTTAAAGCGCTCAAGACAGCACTTGATGCAATCGAACGCTTTGCACCTGATTTAATCGTTGTAGCACTTGGGCTGGACGCCTCAATCGACGACCCCTTCCAAGGTCTGGCCATAACGCGGGAGGGATTTAATGGAATTGCTACGGCTATTTCCGTGCTGAACATACCGCTAGCGATTATTCAAGAAGGCGGCTACCTTAGCCCTGAGCTTGGTCCCAATTTGACCAGCTTCATGGCAGGAATTTCCACTTAATTTGGCGGCTTTTGATGTCAAATACTTCAAATACGCAAGTCCTACGCGCGATTTTCATTCTCATTTTGGCAGTGCTGAGCTTTGATGTGATGGCGATCTGCGTACGCCTCTTACAGCCTGCGTATTCCGCAGCGGAATTATCAGCCTATCGCAACGTTCTCGGTGTGATCCCGAGCCTCATCGTTATGAGCTACATGGGACAGCTGCAGTTTAAGCGCTCGGCCCTGCGATTGCCCCAATGGCGTCTTGCTCTTTTGCGGGGATGTTTCATTGCTGTGGCACAGTTGAGCTTTTACGGTGCACTCGGGTTGATAGAGCTTGCGACCGTGTCCGCCCTAGCTCAAACCAATGGTCTTTTTGTTGTGCTGCTTTCTATCGCTGTCTTGGACGAAAAAGTGGGCAAATGGCGATGGGGTGCGCTTATGCTGGGGTTTGCTGGCGCGATGCTCATCCTCAAACCTGGTAGCGATGCCTTTAGCGTTCAAGCACTCCTTCCCATTGTTGCAGCCCTTTTTTACGGACTATCCATGGTGACGATACAACTTTTTGACAAAGAAAGCCCAAACGCACTTATCTATCTTTACGCCTCAACTGCCTCTGCTTTGGCCTCAATTCTCTTTGTCTTTTTCTTCGAAGGGTTTAGCCCATTGCCCGATCTGCGCGATGCAGCTGTGATATTCGTGATGTCCATGGCAGGGGGATGCGGCGTCTTGCTTATGATGCTCGCCTATCGCAGCGCGCCTCCTTCGGCCCTCGCGCCATTTCAGTACTTTAGCATCCTGAGTGCCTTTTTCTTTGGCTGGGCCATCTTTGGCGAATTGCCCATTGAAGACCTATTCCCAGGCACCCTCTTCATCATCGGCGCTGGAGCGATCATCATTTGGCGGGAAAATTTTGTGAAATCCTCTTAAAGATCTGATCTAAGTTTTCGCGCCCCCTGCGCACTTAGCACAAGCATCGCAGAAGAGGTCGCCAAGCAGAGCCAAAGCCCTCCTATTTGGTAGGTTACACCAGAAAGCAAGGTGCCAAGCAAACGCCCGCTGGCGTTGGCCATATAATAAAACCCGACATCAAGCGTCACGCGATCCTTTTCCGTAAAGGATAAGATCAAATAAGAATGAAGCGCAGAGCAAGTTGCGAACAGCGCGCCAAACGCCAAAAGCCCCACGATCAGAGTCGTCGTCAACCATTGGTTAGGGTTCTCATCTAAAAAGAGCCATAGCGCCAAGGCCGCAGGCAGTACACTAAGTAGGGCAATCCACTTAAAAGCATCGCTGACCAAAGCGCTCTCTCCTCTCTGGGCCGCTTTGAGCAGTTTGGGGGCACGCGCTTGCACGGCCCCATAAAGGATGATCCAAACCGCCATAAATGTCCCAATCATGAAAAAAGCTGATTTATTTGCGCCAAGGCTGCCATCAGACAAAACCGCATAAAAATAAATAGGGATCGCAACGACAAACCAAACATCCCGCGCCCCGAACAAAAAGACACGGGAAAAGGACAACCAATTCACATTCGCATTTTTGGAAAAAACATCTTTAAATTTCGCGTCCTTTTTCTTTTGCGATAAGCCAGTTGGCAGGGCGAAAAGCAAGAGCGCGAGAATTATCGCCAAAACGAGAGCCATGGCGTAAACAACGCTGGTAAATCCAAATTGTGCCAAGAGCAGGGCGCCGAGCAAAAATCCAAAGCCCTTCACCGCATTCTTAGAGCCCGTCAAGAGAGCGACCCAGCGAAATAAGCCCCCTCCTGTTTTTGGCGCGAGCAGTTTCACTGCAGATTTAGCGCTCATCTTTGCAAGGTCTTTGGCCACGCCGGACAGCCCCTGCACGACCATCACATAGAGGACAGAGGCCCCAATCGCCCATGTAACGTCAAGCTGGGCCAGCGCCAGTAAGGCCACAATTTGCAGGCTCAGACCCGCATATAGGGTCACGTTCAAACCAAATCGCGCGGCGATCCAACCCGCCGCTAAATTCGTCACAATACCCGCCACTTCATAAAAAACAAACAGATAGGCAAGCTGAACGGGCGAATATCCCAAAGTGTGAAAGTGCAAGAGCACAAGCATGCGCAAAGCACCATCGCTGAGCATAAAGGCCCAATAGGCAAGGGTAACAAAAATATACGCGCTGACGCCCTGATCCCGTTTCATATCAGAGCTGAGCTGCAACCATATGGGCCACATCGACGAGCCGCATGGCATAGCCCCATTCATTGTCATACCAGGCATAGATTTTAACCTGCGTCCCATTCACGACCATTGTAGAGGGGGCATCAATGATCGCAGAGCGCGCATCATTTGTGTAATCGCAAGACACGAGAGGACGTTCTTCATAGCCCAATATCCCCTTAAGCTCTCCCTCTGAGGCGGCTTTGAAAAACCCGTTAACCTCCTCAACGGTTGTGGGTCGCTCCATCTCAAAAACGCAATCGGTAAGCGATGCATTTAACAACGGCACGCGCACAGCATGTCCGTTTAACTTTCCTGCAAGCTCTGGGTAAATCAAAGTAATCGCGGTCGCCGATCCTGTCGTCGTTGGAATAAGAGAATTCAGCGCAGAGCGCGCGCGCCTGAAATCTTTAGCAGGACGATCAACGATCGTTTGGGTATTGGTCACATCATGGATTGTTGTCATTGAGCCATGCTTGATCCCGATGTTTTCATGGATCACTTTAACAACTGGGGCGAGGCAATTTGTAGTGCAGGAGGCTGCCGTCACAATGTGGTGGGTTTGAGGA
>WTIQ01000093.1:10034-16939 GCA_011525185.1 Paracoccaceae bacterium
TTTAATACCCGCTGCAAAATAAGCGGCAAGGCTTGCCTCCGTCTTAAACTGCCCTGTGCAATCAATCATGACATCGACACCTGCGAGGGGCAAATCTTCCAGCCGCGCAAAATTAAGCATCGGAATTGTATGACCATTGATGCTTAGCGTGCTGTCGTCATGTCTAAATTCCGCCGCCCAGCGCCCATGCACTGTGTCAAATTCCAAAAGATGCGCGTGCAGAGCAGGGTCACCAACTGCGTCGTTTAAAAAGGCAATTGTATCCCCTCTCTCAATCATGGGTCGAAGCGCTAGTTTGCCGATGCGACCAAGACCGTTTATGGCATATATTGTCATTTATTCATCTCTCTAAAGGCGCGCAATTTCATCCACAGCACGTTGCAACTCCATGCGCGTCTGCTTGCTCTGTGTGACATCAATAAATCGTTCAATCTTGTGCTCCAGGCGGTCGTAAACGCGCAGAAACGCCTGTCTCTCTTCATCGGCGGAGCCCGCCGTCTTTACAGGATCAGGAAGCCCCCAATGGCTCATAATCGGACAGCCAAGGAACGAAAGAGGAGGCTCGTTTGCGGCTTGGTCACATAGGCTAAACACAAAATCATAAGATGATTTTGCAACCACATCGGCCATCAATTCTGGCTGTAAATTTGTGACCTCATGTCCCTTTTGACGCAAAACGTCGAGAGCGGTTTGATGTGCGCACATAGCGGGACGCGTCCCTGCGGAAGCGGCACGAAGCCCGCCTTTTGCACGATCGTTCAAGATTTGCTCGGCCATGAGTGAGCGCGCCGAGTTCGCAGAGCATAGGAATAATACACGTCGCCTCTCTTTCGCATCTGGGCTGTCTCTAAAGCAGAGGTCCACCCTGCCCTGACAACAGTCTTTAACCAGATCGTTGCCCATTTGACTTATCTGCTCAAGATTAACGCGGTAACGCAGCGTCGTGCCCTCACGGTTCTGGTGAATCAAATTGACGTGTTGCAACGCATTTAAGTAGACGGAGAGCGTACTTGCCTTGAGCTCAAGAGCAGAGGCAATTTCACCTGCTGGCACAGCATCAGGGTAACGGCGCACCAAAAGGCGAAAGACCTCTAACCGTTTGGCATGCCCCAAGGTAGCAAAAAGAGTCGCACTATCTATTTCCATATTTCATGAATTATTAAAATAATTACGGGAATGCAAGCTTGTTTTGGGATCGAAACTAACTTCTGTCATCTATAACTACTGCAAATTATGAATAATTAAATACTGGCAGTCCCTTATAACCCTGAAATGCAAAGCATTTCAGCATGTGTCCGCCCTCCCCACGGCGGGCACATGGTGCGAGCTCTGAATATCTCTTGAAAGCAATGTGGTAGACGAGCTTTATCCATAACTGGGGTATAACTAGGGCGAGACCCACCGCCCTGTCCAATGGTCCGATTTCAAAAACTGCGCGCGCCAATGCGCGCCGTCCAAATTTAAGACATCAATTTTTTGAACGTAACATCGCGCGATCATGAAGTTTTTAGCCGCGCTCAGAGTTTTGTATGCAAATGGCGATGAAAGCACCGCGCCCGTTGGCGGGGCCTTGCCATAGGCGATGCGACTATGCTCGGGTACCTGCTTCCAGTGATCTGTAACCCTTTCGCCGTGATGGCAATCCACAAGAACATCAATGCGAAGCTGAAGAGACAGATCAGAGCGCCACAGCAATATCTGCGCTTTCGGATTTTTGACTAAACTATGAACTTTGAGCGACTCTGCATCGGTATGAAATTCGATCTCTGCAAGACTAGGCTTCACGTCGCGCAAAACCACAAGACAGGCCTGTGGCTGCTCACTTTCATCAACTGTGGACAAAGTGATTGTCCGATCCAACGCATCAGATCGGCGCTGCATAAGGAGCGACCAGGACTGATCTAAGACCTCACTCAGCGATGGTTCTGCCATGATACCCCCTTAAAACAATTTATGTGCGCCCAGGTCATGCCCCTCTAATCCATCTTGCAAAGCAGATTTATAAAAATCATAAAGCCTGTCCTCACCGTATTCAGGAGTAAGTTCAGGCGCATAGCGCTGGCTCTCATCATCCCATAACAGCATGGATTCGGTTGCATAATAATGGCCAATGCGCAAAAATTCCCGTTTGTCTGCAAGACGCTCTGACAAAACAGCAAAAGGGGCCATAAGACCACTTAAGACCCTAAAAAAGCCACTTGGGATTTTCCGTATTCGCATCGGAGCTTTTATCACCTCAAAGAGCATTTCCCCCTGCGCATATTGTGTGATGGCAGGGCCAGGTCCTCCGATTGGCAGAATTTTATTAAACTTTGAGATATCCGTCAGACAAAGACAGATAAATTCAGCAAGGTCTTCTCCTGAGATCGGCTTGCAGGCGGTCTCTTTACCTGAATTGAAGACCAAATAGGATTTACCCGCGCGTAGATTTTCGATCTGGCCTGAAAGCGATTTGAAATAAGCGGTTGGGCGCACGATGCTATAGCACATCCCCGATGAAATCAGTTTACGCTCAAAGGCCAGTTTAGCAAATTGAAATTCTAGCTTGGGTTTTTGCACGCATATCGCAGAGAGAAGCACAAAATGCTCGGCAGCCAAATCCTGCGCAAAGGACAAAAGGGCTTTATTCGCGCCAAATTCAACCGCCCAGGCGTCTTTTTTGCCACCGCCACGGCTACCCAAACAAGAGATCACGACAACCCTATCTCTCAAAAATGTATCAAGAGGAAGCTGAGGCGGCCCCTGCAAAAGATCACACTCTACATGCCGCACTGATTTTTCAGAGCTCAGGCGCGGTGCCGTTCTTCCGATTGAGATCACATCATAGCCCTGCTCCAGCAAGGCACGTAAAACATAGCCGCCTATATATCCTGTTGCCCCTGCAAGGATGGCAGTGGTCTTATGAGCCACAATATCTGACATGGGTGTCTAAAATCTTGTACATATGTCATGACTACACACCACATACCTTGATTGAAACCCGTTTTATGGCCCATCGCAGGAGAATAAACAATAAAGCTGCAACGTCACTTAGAGCAAATGCAAACGATTGTAGTCGGTATACGAGATGTCAAGACGACAGAGCAGTCACTCGCGCCAAATTCATCACAAGCTCTAAGTTGGCAAATCTTCACCGAAAGACGCGAGGTGCTTTTTTAACAATTTAAATGCTTCTGACTTGACCTGCGAGACACGGCCCGGGCTAATGTCCAAGACTTGGGCAATCTCATATACATTGAGGTCCTCGACATAATATAATTGAAGCACTTGACTTTGTTGCACGTTCAACATTTTTAGCGCCGCCACCAGCGAACCGCGCAAATTTTGACTATCGATCAAGCGTTCTGGTTCGATTGTAGGTGCTGCATAGGCCATTGAATATTCATCATAAGTCTGGCTAAGGCTTTCTGATACGTTTGCCTCAAATAGACGGGTCCAACTGTAATATTCGTCCATTGAGAAATTCAGACCTGCAGCAATCTCTTCATCCGTTGGATTGCGACCAAGCTCAGACGTAAGGTTTGCTCGTTTTCCATCAATCAGTTGTTTGGCCTGAACGGTGGAACGATTAAGGTTACCACATCTCCGGATCAGATCAAGCATAGAGCCTTTAATCCGAATGCTGGCATAGCTTTCAAACGAGGCTCCTTCTACAGCGGAGTACTTTTGCGCCGCATCCACAAGCCCTTCAAGACCAGACTGCAAAAGATCGTCACGCTCGATAAATGAAGCCACTCGCGAGTGCATCTTATACGCAATCCGACGCACAAGTCCTTCGTGCTTCATCACAATGCGATTTATATCATTGGACTTTTCTTTATACCCTTGAGACTTCAATGCAGATATCCTTCAAACATCTCAAAAGGGATATTATTTGCAAAAAGGCCAGAATTCAAATTCAATAAAGAGAGCGATATAGCCTGAAGGGACATAGTCTCCAAACTTCTGAATCTATTTCTCTTTTGGCATAGGGGCAAACAAGCAGCAAAGCGCATGTTGTGAGCGCTGTCTGGCGCAACTAAATTCTCGAAACGATTAAATAACTCAAGGGCTTGCGATGGGTTCAAATTGCCTTGCACAACAACGCTTAATCGACATTTTGGATGAACATCCAAAAAATAACGCGCAAACGTTATAGTTTGGCAATCCATAGTCACGAAAGGGGGCAGCACAATGGCAGCATCATTCATTCCCCCAGCGCGAGCCGTCTCTACAAAGTCAGGATCAAAGAGCGAGTCATATATCGTAAAATCGCTCGTCTTAGAGAGCGTTATTTTGCTCTCATCCTTCCCTAAGGAAATTGAATGAGATAAAGGGCTGAGATTGGCCCGAGCGTGATGCGTTTGTGCATTTAAAACAGCGCTTGCAGTCATATCGATCGCCAAAGACGATGTATACGGTTTCTCGTAGTCATAACTTTGGTAAATTGTCTGCACAGTGCCAAAATATTCTCGCAGATGTTCTGCCGTCAGCTGTGCAACCCGCGTCTTATGGAGACGTGGCTTCGCTTCAAAGATACCGATTATTCTGCTCATTTTTTATCTGATCAGTGTAATTTTCAATCATCCGCGTGTGAAGCGCGCAACCATATCATTGTCCGCCTGTATTGCCTTCGATGCTGCGGAAAAGCCTTGTTGCGTTTGGATCAACGCCACCAATTCATTCACCAAATCAACGTTCGATACCTCCAGGTGACCGGAGAGCACGCTCCCAGTGCCATTGCGCGTAGGTGGGAAAATACCATAGAGCCCCGCTTTATCAGTCGCCGCGAATGCCCCGTTTCCGAGCTGCTCCAAAGCCGCAGGATTATCAAAATTTGCAAGTCCAAGACGAGCGATTGGCTCTCCTTCGGCGACACCGTAGGCCGCCAGAACATAGCCTTGGCGATTAACATTAAATTGGCTGAGCGGCACGCCGTTCTTTTCATATTCTACACGGATTGCCGTTAAATCCTCACCCAGAACCAAACGCCCTTCGTTCGTTGTAAGATATCCCTGATTGTTCAGCTGGAATGAGCCGTTACGCGTGAACGTGATGTCATTAAGGTCGTTGGGGTTGGCCGTGATAAACATGCCGTGCCCATCAATGGCGAGGTCAGTTGTCACACCAGTGCGTTTCACTTCTGCAGGATTGTGTGACACACGATTGGCCTGGACGTTTGCACCGTTGCCAAGTTTTGGGCCTGTTCCCGCGCTTTTCAAATAAATATCATGAAACAGCGCCTCACTTCGCTTAAAGGCACTTGTGCCCGCATTTGCAATATTGTTCGAGACGACCCCCATTTTGTGATTAGAGGTTTGGATCGCTGTTTTAATAATATTGAGCATGTGAAGCACATCCTTTTAGACATCTTTCGACTAAGACTGTAACAGCATGTTTCGTGCCAAAATTTAATTTCCCAACAAAATCATATCACTAAAACAATTTTGCTAAACGTGACCCTTCTTGTGGGTTGGAAAGCGCCTAAAATTCGATGCTCACAACGGCTTCAACAAGCCAAATGACAAGGCAACCATATTGAGAGGTCATTTGTTGATAAGAGGAGCGACTGAAAACTCTCTTATATCGGAAAACGCAATTAACGGACGAACGACAGGACTCATTTCAGTGCCCTCTGCTTGAAAAATAGAGCCGCTTGCCCCACTATTCAAATCGATCAGTGGCAGAATTTCTTTCGCATTTGTAAAAGTTGACGCTGCTTGCGCAAAGGCCATCGCCTTAAGCGCCTTTTGAGAGGGCGCTTTTATCTTTTTGAATTTTGCGAAGTAGATGTTGTGATATTTGGAATTTCGAGAATGGTAATATCTGACAGCTTTTTCCCATGTTCCTGTCTCCTGGTACAATTCTTCGAGATAGCGCGCGGCATAGCTAATATTACGATAGGGATCCATCATTGTGTCGTAGTTCTCAAAGTGCTTCGCATGCCATTTTACATTTAATTGCATGCATCCCACGTCTATGTTGGTTTTACCCAAGCCCCGCAATTCACGTAGCTTTATCAAAGCCTGCGTTTTCGACTCCATAAAATATGCTGCGCCGCCATTATTTAGTGCCCAAGGCCAACTGATATATTCACCGTCCACAGTGCGACCTGTCTCCAAACGCGCGATACGGTATAGGATTTCAGCAGGAACAGAGGTATCGCGGGCAACCTCCACAATTTTTTGATCACACACCTGCCCATTTGAGGCGTACGCACTGGACCCCGCAAAAATGCCATGTACCGTCAATGCAATCAGCACCAAAAAATTCTGTTTCAAGCACATTGGATACCCTTTCTAAGCATCCTTTGCAAAAACCACACCAAGTCTAAGATAGGAAGAATATCAGCGTAAAAAATCAAATAGGCTTTGATTGCTGACACTGGTGTAGGTCTGCCGGGCGGCATCTCGATTTACGAGGATTGTTTGTAACTCGGTGATAAGACTTTCGATATCGGCATCTTTCAAATCTCCGATTTCAGTCTGCACAGCAATGGAGCGACTTTGCAACACCGCTTCTTGGGTTTCAGCATTTCTCAATCGCGCACCCACGGTTGTTCGCGCCAGCGCAAAACCTGCAATGAGAGCGTCTAAATCTGGGCCGATAGATAGCATACCTTGTGAAAAATCACTTAATTTTGCCAATTGTTGACCGCTGGCAGGATTATACGCGCTAACATAATTCAAAGGGTTCGTCTGTGCATTGCTATAGTCCTCAATATCAATATTTGAAATTTCTATTGAGCCCTGTGTGGCGCTCAGAGATACACGCCCTTCCGCCGTTAATGTAGCAGAGACACCGACTTGCGCATTATTTATTTCGTTGATTAATGCAAACGGTGTTTGTGAATTGATACCAGCACTGATTTCGGCGGTACCATCTGATCCTGATAAAGTGAACGACCAATTTTGCGTAGTGCGAGC
>WTIQ01000449.1 GCA_011525185.1 Paracoccaceae bacterium
GTACAGGTACAGGTACAGGTACAGGTACAGGTACAGGTACAGGTACAGGTACAGAAAAGAGCTACACCAAGTTAACAGAAGGTCCAGACGAAAAATTTCCACTCAAATTTAGGGCAGTGAGTACAAAATACCAAGATGGTGTTAATAACTTGGAAGATGCAATTTCTGGATTCTTCAATCCTAACTCAAAAGTAATAGACATAACAAATAACGACACGAAACTAGAGGCTGGAGCGGTTGGAATTACTCCGCTTACCCAACAAGCGGTGACCGAAAATACAACTATAGGCCAGGTAGTTGTCACGCAGTATGCGGTTATTAGCAATTATGCCACATTTAACGATAAATATGATTACGTGAACGGTCTGGCCGTTCTTTACGACGAAAGTGGGGACTCTTTCACTGTCTTTTACGGTAACGAAACCAAAATAGAAGATCGCCCAACCATAGGAAAGGCAGAGTATACAGGCCATGCTGAGGGTTATGTGAAGTATCCTACGGCGGCGGACCCTTCTTTGAGCGAAGAGGATGTTCGGCTTACAGATGGCAAAAGCCTTGTCGCAGTCGATTTTGGCAAAAATTCCGTCGATGTGACACTCAACAGTTTCTCGCCTCAGTCACCTTTTGGTGAGGCGCTCACAGGGAAAGACTACGAGATTTCCGTCACTGGCATGACGATTAATGATGATGGATTTAGCGGGGGCACCTCACAAGTCTTATTGCAGGGGGAGTTTGTTAATTTTGCTGCCGATAAAAACACAGTAGCGATCGGGCAATTCTACGGCTATGACAACGCTAACAAAATTCCCGACGAAGTGGCGGGTGCAATTTCAGTTGTGGGCAATGGCAACACGGTTGAGGCAGGTTTTGCTGCGGATTAATTAGAGCATGTTCAGACAAAGTGGGCACCGATTTGGCTGGACTTGCTCTAGTAGGGCCCACAAGAAGACCTCTGTACAATAGACAATAGTAGTAGCACACACACCGCCCGGTGGCACCACCAGGCCGCGCCTACCTGCCCCTCGGCAGGCGCGTTCACTATATCAACTTATTGAGATATATGGACATCGCAGGAACCTCTCAAAGGTTTCGCCATAGTGAGTTCGCGCCTACCCAGGCAGCCACGGCCCTCATGTCTAAATGAGCGCAGTTTTATGCAGAAGTCTCTCAAGTAGAGTGTTTGTGCCATCATTGTCATTTATGCAGAAGCATTTAAAGCATCCTTTCTGCGCTCTTAAGAGACACACCAATTCCGACGCTTTCGCCGCCCGTCATAATATTCGGCAAGGCCCGCACGTACCATTACATGCGCCACATCCTGACCATCGGCATAGAGCACAGCGAGTGGTCGTCTGTATTTATCCCGTTTCAGTCGGCCATCGCTTCGTCGTTCGAAATGAAGATATGTTGTCTCAGAACGATCAAGAATACCTTGCAGCATGACTTTCGCCTCTTGCCCGATGCGTTTTTCGTAGGGGCAATTGGGGCGAAAAATCTCTGGCGTGTTAAACCCCACCAAGCGCACATTTTCTCCCATGACTTTGACGCTATCGCCGTCAATCACCTTCATCTCTTGTGTCGCAAGGGTCCTCTTGGGCTGTGGTTGGCTACACCCCGAAATGAGGACGAAAAGCGGGATACATATAAGCCAGAAAAACCGATGGGAAAAAGGAGAGCGCCACTCCATGCGCTCCCCAAAGCATGCGTTATTCTGCTGCCACTCGCCCAACATCCGCCTTTTCCACCCTCACCGCGCTGAATTTAAACTCAGGTATTTTACCGTAGGGATCAACGGCTGGATTTGTGAGAATATTGGCTGCAGCCTCAACATAGGCAAAAGGCAGAAAGACCATATCTTCTGCGACCGCGCGATCGGCGCGTGCCATGACCACAACGCTTCCCCTCTTGGTGCTCAGGCGCACATGACCGCCTGCCTCAACGCCAAGTTTTCGCAGCGTTTTGGGGTGCAGGGAACAGTTTGCCTCTGGTTCAACCGCGTCTAAAACACTGGCGCGGCGTGTCATTGAGCCCGTATGCCAATGTTCGAGCTGACGCCCCGTTGTGAGGATCATTGGATACTCAGCATCTGGCACATCATCTGGTGCAATCACGCTCGCAGGAGTAAAGCGCGCGCGTCCATTTTGGCGCGGGAAACCATCGCCAAAGACAATCGCTTGGCCCGGATCCTCTGGAGAGAGCGAGGGATAGGTGACAGCATTCTCACCCTCAAGGCGATCCCACGTGATATTATCAAGCGAACGCATATTAAGCTTCATTTCCGCAAAGACATCAGCCGGGCTTTGATAAGACCAATTCAAACCCAGCCGTTTGGCAAGCTCCACTTCGATCCACCAATCTTCTTTGGCCTCTCCTGGTGGTGGGACAGCAGGACGACCCATTTGCACCTGTCGGTTGGTATTGGTGACCGTTCCACTTTTCTCAGCAAAGGCACTCGCAGGGAGGATGATATCTGCATAATTCGCCGTTTCTGTGATGAAAATATCCTGCACAACCAAATGATCGAGTTTGGCAAGCGCATCGCGTGCATGCTCTACATCGGGGTCCGACATGGCAGGGTTTTCTCCCAAGATATACATGCCGCGAATGTCACCTGCATGCACAGCATCCATGATCTCGGTCACGGTCAATCCGCGTTCAGACGAAAAGTCACTAGAGTTCCAGACCGCGGTAAAGGCACTGCGTACTCCATCATCCGTCACGGTTTGATAATCGGGTAGGAACATCGGAATAAGGCCCGCGTCAGAGGCACCTTGCACATTATTTTGTCCCCGCAAAGGATGAAGTCCCGTTCCCGGGCGTCCCACCTGCCCTGTCATCAAGGCAAGGGAAATGAGGCATCTACTATTATCGGTGCCGTGGATATGTTGAGACACGCCCATACCCCAGAAAATCATTGCCGCTTTGGCCCCAGCAAAAGTGCGTGCTACATCGCGCAAAACGTCTGCGTCAATTCCACAGATCTCTTGCATCGCTTCAGGTGCAAAGTCGCGCAGATGCTCTTTTTCAGCCTCCCAGTTTTCTGTGTAGGCTTCGATATACTGTTGATCGTAAAGCCCTTCTTCTACGATGACATTCATAATCGCATTCAGCATAGAGACATCGGCCCCAGGGCGGAATTGCAACATATGAGAGGCATAGCGTTTCAGCGCCTGCCCCCGGGGGTCCATAACTATCAGCTTTCCGCCGCGCTTGGTGAACTGTTTAAAATACGTGGCGGCAACGGGATGGTTTTCAATCGGATTAGCTCCGATCACAATTGCAACATCTGCGTTTTCAATCTCGTTAAATGTCGCCGTGACCGCACCAGAGCCAACATTCTCTAAGAGGGCTGCAACAGAAGAGGCGTGACACAAACGTGTACAGTGATCCACATTGTTGTGTCCAAAGCCCTGACGGATCATCTTTTGAAAAAGGTAGGCCTCTTCATTGGTGCATTTAGCACTGCCAAAGCCTGCAACACTGGCACCCCCACGCTCCTCGCGCAACTGGCCTAGACCCTGTGCAGCCGCATCAAGGGCTTCGTCCCAACTCGCTTCACGGAAAAACGCCTGCCAATTCGACGGGTCCACATTCAAACCCTTTGGCGGGGCGTCCTTGCGCCGAATGAGCGGTTTTGTAAGACGGTGATCATGGTGGATGTAGTCAAAGCCAAAGCGCCCCTTGACACAAAGCCGCCCCTCATTGGCAGGACCATTGATGCCTTCAACAAATTTAACTTTATTGTCCTTGACCTTAAGCGAAACCTGACATCCGACGCCGCAGAACGGGCAGACGCTTTTAACCTCACGATCATAATCGCCACTGTCACCCACTTGAGTCGCATCAAGAACCGTTGCAGGCATCAAGGCCCCTGTGGGACAGGCTTGCACGCATTCGCCACAGGCGACACAGGTGCTCTCCCCCATGGGATCAGCAAAATCAAAGGTAGGATAGGCATCATGACCGCGACCAGACATGCCGATCACGTCATTGACTTGCACCTCGCGGCATGCCCGCACACAGAGGCCACATTGGATACAGGCATCAAGATTAACTCGCATTGCGACATGACTGTCATCTAAAAGAGGTATTCTCTCTTGTTCCAGCTTGGGCAAACGGCTTTCGCTTACCCCATTGAGCTCGGCCATGTCCCAGAGATGCGATGATTTATCATGCGACACGTCTTTTTCGGGTTGATCAGCCAATAGCATTTCAACAACCATCTTACGCGCATTTTCTGCGCGTACAGAATTTGTTGTCACCACCATACCTCCAGAAACTTCGCGAATACATGAGGCGACCAGCGTGCGCTCACCTTCGACCTCGACCATGCAGGCACGACAGTTCCCATCTGGTCGATACCCAGGGGCAGGTTTGTGACACAGATGCGGGATCACAAGGCCCTGACCATTGGAC
>WTIQ01000288.1 GCA_011525185.1 Paracoccaceae bacterium
GATAAGCGCGGGAGCGGGTTTGCTTTGTTCTGACGCGAACTGACGCCAAAGCTTGCTGTGATTTTTCTCGGGATCGCATTTGGAGGCTCATTTCTTATGGCGAAACACAGCCGGCGTGCCATTTTTATGGCCGTGCTTTGTGCAGTATCGGGAAGAATGATGACAAATTCTTCGCCTCCCATACGCGCGACAAGGTCAGAGGCACGAATTCCCGTTTTCAAAAGACCCGCAACTTTTTTGAGGACTTCATCACCTGCCGCATGACCAAAGGTATCATTGATGCTTTTGAAATGATCGAGGTCGATCATAATAATCGATTGCTCATTGCCCGATTTAAGGGCCTCTTCGAACTGATGCTTGAGATGGGTGATTGCAAAGCGTCGTTTATGTAGACCAGTCAGCGAGTCCTTCACGGCGGCATCTAGACCCGTCATAATCGTTTTGCGTAAACGTTCATTCGTTTTTTTCAACAGCACTTGTCGATTGATGCGCTCCAAAATCTCTGGCTTGGTGAAGTGATCAAAAAGGACATCATTCGCACCAAAATTTAGGGCAAGTGCAGCGGTTCCCGCCTCCTCCGCACCAGTGGCGTAAAAGATTGCGGCATGTCTGAAATCACTGTTTGCGCGCAGATCAAGCAAGAGATTATTGTGCGTCTCCTTATGCGCTGTGTCCCCCATAATAACAAAGCAATCAAGAGCGTTTAATTGATCGCTGAGGTCGAAAACATCTTTTTCGCTGAGAAGAGTACAGTGAATGTCAGGCAGCGACCGTAAGGTCGTTTTAAAACCAGAGATGTTTCCAGCGTCGTTGACGATCAGCCCAAGCGACGTGACAGGCTGGAAGTGTGATGTTTTTTCGTGAAAGCCAAGAGCCCGGTTTGTGTCTTCCCGCACCCTAAGTTCGAAATTTGCATGCCGCATACGGATAAGACCCCGCAAGCGGGCGAGCAAAAAATCAGTATGAATGCTTTTGGGTACAATGTCGTCTGCACCACTTTGTAAAAGGCTCACGCGAAACAGAGCCGAGGTATTATCACTCATAACGAGCAAAGGCGTGCGTTCAAGATGGGTAATTTGGGGCAAATCGATGAGATCGTGCGCATCGTCGGTGCATAAAATGACAGCATCCCAAAAATTGGTCAGGTTACTTTGTGCGAATTGGCTAATATTATGTGTGCAATGGACTTTATAATGTGCCTTTTTCAGCTTTGCCGACAGCGCAATCCTATTTGTGCTAACAGTGTCAACAATCAATATATGTCCGGACATGGTGTGCTCGATCTGCATACTTGTTAAAATTTGCTTACAATTTTATGCATTTGTCTTAAGAAAGCGTTTCCAAGAGGAATTTTTTATAGATGACAGAGGAACAGGCCGAAACATATGCGTTGAGAGCTTTGGCTTGGCTTGCAGGCAATGATGAGCTTTTGCCTGTATTTATGGGCTCGAGTGGTAGCTCGATAGAGAGCCTTGCGGCTCTTGCCAAAGCTCCCGAAGCGCTGGGCTCGGTTTTGGATTTTCTACTGATGGATGATAACTGGGTGCTTGCCTATGCGGCCTATGATGGATCAGACCCTTTGGACATGCAGCGCGCACGCATGGCGTTACCTGGTGGTAACGAGCACCATTGGACCTGAGCGATTGGGTTTGATTGACAGATGAGAAAGGGACAAATCACATGAGCCTCATCAGGGTCCAAGCTGTTCTATTTGATAAAGATGGAACACTTTTTGAATATTCAAAAACTTGGGATTCATGGTGCGATAGGGTTGTGAGCGCTTTGTCAGATGGGGACAGCCAGCTGGAGAAGACGCTGTGCAATGCTTTGGGATTTGATTTCGCCTCAAGAGTGATTTTGCCACACAGCGTTGTGATTGCTGGCTCTACCATTGACCTTGTCGAGACTGTTTTGCCGTTTTTCCCCAATATGACAGCGTCGCAAATGGAAGCCTATTTGAACGGGCAAGTTGTGAACCTGCCTTTGCAGCAAGCCACGCCTCTTAAGCCGTTTTTTGCGGAGTTACGCAGGCTTGGAGTGAAGACGGGTGTTATGACCAATGACAGCGAACAAAGTGCGCATGATCAATTAGGTTCTGTAGATGTCGCGTATCCGAACGATCTAGATTTCGTCGCGGGCTACGATAGCGGTTTTGGCGCGAAACCAAATCCAGACCCCTTGCTTGCCTTTGCAAAAAAAGTCTCGGTTGAGCCAGATAGATGCGCGATGGTGGGCGATAGTGTGCATGATTTGCTCGCAGGGCGCCGCGCCCAAATGCAGACCATTGGTGTTTTGACTGGTCTTGCAACAGAAGCTGATTTAAGCCCCTATGCCGATCTGGTGTTGCGCGATATTTCTCATATCCCTCATGCTCTGGGCCGTGTTTAGCTCAAAGCGCTCAATGCCGCCATTTGAGATATGGATTTCGTCGTATTCTGACCTGACAGAGTTGTTCCTTTGACGTTTGCTAGGGAAACGGCAATGTGATTTGGCAACTCGGATGAGGTAATATGGAGACCCCTCCCAAACGACGCAGAAGCGGTGGCCGCGCTGCAAACACGCAAAAACGACAACAAAAAGCCGTTGCGCAAATGCCATGGTCTCTGCCCCAAAACTGTGATGCACCGACCGAGCCCTTGAGCGAAGAAGGTGTAGAGGCGATCCACAGTGGAGCCATGCGCATCTTGGAAGAGATTGGGGTGGCCTTCCTCAATCAAGAAGCACGCGATATTTTGAAAACCGCTGGGTGCAAGATTGAGGGTGATCTTGTGTTCATGGATCGTGATTTTGTGATGGAGATGGTAGCAAAAGCCCCCTCACATTTCAAAATCACGCCGAGAAACCGAGAACGAGAATTAACCGTTGGTGGTGACACCTTGTTATTTGGCAATGTGTCCTCTCCGCCAAGTTATTGGGATTATGCAAGCCAAACCAAAAAATCGGGTACGCGGGAAATGTGTCAGAATTTCCTGAAACTTAGTCAGTATTTTAATTGTATCCACTTTGTCGGGGGATACCCAGTTGAGCCCGTTGATCTACACGCCAGTACACGCCATCTGGACGTGCTTTACGATAAGTTGACGCTGACTGATAAAGCGGCCCATGCCTATTCGCTTGGTAAGGAGCGTGTCGAAGATGTGATGGAAATGGTACGCATCGCAGGCGGCCATAGCCATGACGAATTTGAGGCCGGGCCGAAAATGTACACCAATATCAATTCAACCTCGCCTCTGAAGCATGATGAACCCATGTTGGATGGCTGGATGCGCCTAGCACGGCGCAATCAGGGCCTTGTTGTGACGCCATTTACCCTAGCTGGCGCCATGGCCCCTGTGACAATGGCGGGCGCTGTGGCGCAATCATTGGCAGAGGGGCTTTGCGCAGTGGCTTTGGCGCAATGGATCCGTCCAGGCGCCTCTTGTGTGATTGGGACCTTTACCTCGAACGTTGATATGAAATCAGGTGCGCCCGCGTTTGGGACACCTGAATATATGCGTGCCACTCAAATGACAGGACAACTCGCGCGTTTTTATGGACTTCCCATGCGTGCCTCTGGGGTTTGTGCGGCGAATGTTCCCGATGGACAGGCGATGTGGGAAACGGCCCATTCTCTATGGTCTGCTGTGCAGTCTGGTTCGCATATGGTTTATCATGCGGCTGGCTGGCTTGAGGGTGGATTGATCGCAAGCCCAGAAAAATTCATCATGGACTGCGAAATTTTGCAGCAAATCCAGCGATATATGGATCCAGCAACCTTTGCGACAACAGCGGATGATATTGCACTTGAGGCGATCCGCTCCGTCGGCCAAGACGGGCATTTCTTTGGCATTGAACACACACAAGAGCGTTACGAAACGGCCTTTTATCAACCCTTTTTATCAGATTGGCGCAACTATGAGGCTTGGGAGGCCGCGGGCTCAATCTGGAGTGCTGAGCGCGCGCACCAACTGTATCATCGAATTTTGTCCGAATTTGAAGCGCCCAAGATGGATGCAGCTATCCGAGAGGAGCTCCAAGCCTTCGTAGAACGGCGCAAAAGAGAGGGTGGAGCGCCCACTGATTTCTAATCCTACAATTTCATCAAAGCGCGAAAATTTATTTCAGAATTGGAATTAACGCTTTGGTTAGGCTTGTTGTGAGAGAATGTTCCCCAAAGAGAGGTGAACATGCTTGGCCTGACTGTCACTGCATTACAACATTTTACACTCGACACCTATGGTCATGAGGCTTGGAGGCATGCCGTCAAAGCGGTCTTGGACGATTTTCAAAAATTTGAAGCTTTACTTGTTTATGACGACGATGTGGTCTTTGCGCTGATTAAAGAATTGGCAGAGGCCAACAATCGCATCCGTAAAGACCTTGAGGAAGATATCGGCAATTATCTTGTCTCGTCTAAGCACATGAAGTCTCTA
>WTIQ01000197.1 GCA_011525185.1 Paracoccaceae bacterium
CTTCACGCTGTGCCATCTCCTGAAATGATGGATAACAGCGCTCATCTGGCAAAAACCACGCTTTGCCCGCAGCGCGCGCTTTTTCTGGATCAGAGGAGAACGCACCTGCGGCCACCTCCCAGTAATCGGACAAGCGTGCAGCGCTCGCCTGCATCTGCGAAATCCGTCCCCCTCCGACAACCCCAAGTCTTAGCCTCCGAGACAGCCGCGGGAAGGCGCCCTTAAAATCAATTTCATTCGGGAATAGGCTCATTGTCTACGTCCTTTTATAAAGCTTTCGTCAGGCAGGGGGAGTCGCACCATCAGGCAACATTTCAACGGCCATAAAGACTGATGGCGTGATGGTTTCAAACTGATGCCAAGGGTAATTTCCTTCAGCGTCATACATGGGCCGGTGCGTTGTGCCAGGCGCCATGGGCTCTTCAAGGTAGAGCGTTGCGATATCTTTTTCGCGGCACTGCTGCATTTTGCCAAAGCCCATGATTTGGGTATGCACTTCTCTAAATCCGGGAACAGGGCAAAAGGCATGATCTTTATGCAAGCCAACGTTTAGGGGGATTGAGGCCGAATGGTAAATTGTAAACCCAAATTGCCCCACCCAGACCTTGGGCGACATGTAATGTTCAATGCCGCGCAACCTTTCTTCGCCACGCACATCAAATGCCGAGGGCCAAGTGTCACGAATGCGTCTCATCAAGGCGGCTTCGTCCTCATGTGAAGCAAAATCCTCAACGATGACGGCATGCTCAATATTTTCCATTTGAATATCGGCCAAAATCACCGATTGAAGCGCGCCAAGAGATTGGTGTTCTACCAAAATCGGAGTGTCCGACAAATTTAGGACTATCGTTTTTTGATCAATCCTAAACGTTTGCTCGTCGCGCAAAATACGTATCTTAAAAAATGGATCACCAATGGTGAGAGAGTTTATGCTCATGGTCTTATTCCCATATCTATATTCAAATCAGGACATGTGGTTTCAGGCAAAAGGGCTGGTCGCTCGCAGCTTGTTGAAATCTCAACAAACTGGCCAAGCGCGGGACTAGCGAGCATGGCCTGCATCACTTCGCACATATGTAAACCAAGTGCGCCGCTGGCACGCGGATCACGACCCTCCCTTGCTGCCTGTGCTAGCTCTGCCAAGCCAATGCCGCGCGCATCAAAATTTAATCCATGGGTATTGTCCAAGACCTCCCACTCTGCTGGCGCTTTGGGGCGTGGCCGCATGGTCCAGCGCGAGGTTTCGCGTGTCCTGAGCCAAACTGGACCATGAAAAATATTGGCCCCATCGCCAGGATCAGGATCAGGAATGCAAAGCGTGCCCTTCGTTCCGTAAATCTCTAGACGCGGCGTTTCGCTCTCCCAAACGTCAAAGCTCATCATCATCTGTCCGATAACACCGCTCTCAAATTCAATCAGAGATAAACAATGGGTATCGACGTCAACATCCATCCACTCTCCAGTTCGTGGGCCATTTTCAATCTGGCGCTTGGGAAAGGTCTTTCGTGCCATCCCTGCCACACGCGCAATCGGTCCCAAACAAAAGATCATCGCCGCAAGATAATAAGGACCCAAATCCAACAACGGGCCACCGCCGTGAGCATAGTAAAAGTCGGGATTAGGGTGATGACGCTCGACCCCATGGGTTGGCACAAAGGCACAGATACCGGTTGGTGTGCCAATGCGCCCCTCGTCGATCGCTTTTCTAAGCGTTTGCCAGCGACCACCAAAGAACGTGTCTGGCGCATTTCCCACCAAAAGCCCACGCTCTTTTGCGAGATCGAGGACTTTACGGCCATCTTCTAGGTACGTGACAAATGGTTTTTCAGAATAGACATGTTTTCCAGCATTGAGCGCCTTCATAGAGACCTCCGCATGCGCGGCAGGGATCGTCAAATTTAGAATGGCGTCGATATTTGGATCTTGGATGATCTCCTCAGGCAGAGCGCATTGGGCAATCTGGTATTCTTCTGCCTTAGCTTGGCTTTCAGCCATATTAAGACTGCCACAAGAGGCAATATCAACACTCTCCATTTTGGCGCAATTTTTGATATAAATATCGCTGATGCGGCCTGTTCCAATCAGGCCAACACGCATTGGTTTTGTGGTGTGCACGATTAAATCCTCGTTTTAAATTCTTTCGCCTTCATATTTGGGCAAAAATTTCGGCGGCATCGGGCCTTTGTTGCGACCGCCTTGCTGCATCTGCTCCCAACCATGCGAGAGCACCCCCACAGAGCGTGACAGGCAAAACAGACCGCGCGAAAGCGGTGGGGGAAATCCCAATTCGCTAAAGATAACGGCCGTTGCTCCGTCGATATTCATCGCTATTTCAACGCCACGGGCGCGACCAATTTCTTTTTGCACCGCTTCGCCTATATCGGCGAATATTCCTGACACTTCCCCGTCCTGCGCCGCTTCGCGCACAAGGGTCATCAATCGCGGCGCTCTTGGGTCAACGGGTTTGTGAAACCGATGCCCAAAGCCCGACACAATTTTTCCATACCTAGCCCGCCAATCGCTCAAACCAGCTTGAACAGCAGCCTCTAAGTCTTCGCCATTTGCGAGTCGCTCGGACACCATCAAATAAAGTTCCGCGCATTGCTCACCTGCCCCACCATGCACGTCACCGAGCATATTGACACCCGTTGCCATCACATTGTTCAGCCCAAGACCGCAGGTCGCTGCCATCCGCGCCGCCGCAATTGACGGCGCTTGCGGCCCATGATCGACCCCCGCCACCAAAGCAGCCTCAAGCAAAGCAGCCTGTCCTTTTGTGGGCAGTTCAGAGCGGGTCATCAGCCAGATCATCTCTGCAAAACCTATGGTTCCGATCAGGCTCTCAATTGGACGGCCGCGAAAGGCAATTTTGCCAGGTGACATGTCAATAATTGATGTTCGCCACCAACTCTCGATAGCTTGTGCATCCGTGCTCATAAAAGTTCCTTTATTTTCGTCTGTTCTGTTTGAGCCGCGAGGCGAATGGGTGCGTTTCGGGCACCATAGCCTGCATAATTTCCGCGTCGCTCCACGATCTCAAAGAAAAACCCACCCCAGAAGGCAGCGCTGTAAATCTGGAAGTATTCGCCATTTTGATCTCGATCATAAAGAATTTGACCTGCTTGCAAACGGGACAATTGCCCATCCTCAAGCTCAAAGCGCGATCCAAGATCAGCATAGTAATTCTCTGGAATGGGCAAGCGATTAAATCCTGCGGCCTTGAGTAAATCAGAGGTCTCAAAGATGTCATCGCTCTGAAAAGCGATATGCTGGACCCCTGCCCCGTAACGCTGTGATAAAAATGACCCTGCAAAGGTGGGTTGCTCGCCCGCGCCATTCAAATTGAGACGCACCTCCCCCTCTGGCGTGGCCAAGGCTTGGCTCAACGTGAGCCCAGACGGGTCCACAACATCGACAATTTCTGCCTTTTCAAAATTAAAGGTCGAGAGGTAATAGGTCAGCCAGCTCTGCATGTCTTGATAGCGCATGGTTTGCGCAAGGTGATCGATGCGCCGAATGCCAGCGGGTTGCGGCGATGGCGAACGGGCGACAGGATCAAATTCGATGTCCCAGACCCGATGGAGGTCGGATTTTTCATCGATGAAATGCACAACCGAGCGCCCAACGCCTTGAATAGCGGGAATATCCAATTCACCTGATCCAACAGGTTGAGAGAAATGCGGCGCGCCCAAAAGGGTTGCTCGCGCTACAGTTTGCGCTGCATCTTTCACTCTAAGCCCGATGTCACAGACACAAGGTCCATGCTCCGCGCGTGCGTGGGCTGCAAATCCAACCGTCTCAGAATTCAGGACAATGTTCACAGCCCCTTGCCGCCAAAGCTCAACCGACTTGGAGGTATGTTGCCGTTCCTTGCGAAATGACAAAGACGACAGCACCTTTGCCAGCTCGTCTTGCGCCGCAGCGTCGACTGCAAATTCTATAAATTCAACGCCCGTCACGGGGACACGATTGGGAAGAGTCTTTAAGGGCCGTTGCACCGAAGGCTCGGTTTTTGCCACTTCATCCAGCAATGAAACGAGTGCTCGGTATCCATCCAACAGAAGGGAATGACCATTTTCCCCAACCACGGAATTCACCCGCGCAAGGGTCCAAGCACCATCATATCCTGCTCTTGAAACCGCGCGCACGAAGCTCTCTAAGTTAAGGCTTCCCTGCCCTGGAAGGACACCGAAATATCGTTTCAATTGGCGAATATCTGACCCAAGCGAGGGGGCATCAGCGAGCTGAACATGAAATATAGAGTTCTCGTCAAGATCACGCAGCCGCGCCGCGCGACTGCCATCTGCAAGCGAAAAATATGAGTTCAAAGCAAGGCCGAAATGCGGATGATTGACGGCCTTGACAAGCTGAGCGGCTTGCGTGTCATGGGTGATATGGCTGCCCCAAGGA
>WTIQ01000348.1 GCA_011525185.1 Paracoccaceae bacterium
TTTGTTTCTGTATTTACTTGCTTATACATAGGTTCATCTTGTTCTTTAGGGTCTAATATATGCGCATCATCTTGCACGCTGGCGTGAAATGCACAGATGAGGAAAAGCTTTTGAACTCGCTCAGAAGCAACCGAAAGCTTCTGCGTGAACATGGCGTTTCTGTGCCTGATCCACGCAATTATCGCGTTATTTTGCGTGAAACGATGAACAAGCTGCCCCAGAAGGCTCCAAGTCAAGAAGCACGAGATATTTTGATCGATATCTTTTTAGACGGTGAAGACGATACAGTTGAGACCGTATTTTTGTCTAATGCATTCTTTTTTGGTATTCCACGTGAGGCAGTGGGAAACGATCAATTCTATCCCAAAGCGCTTACCAACCTGTCTAAGTTTTTGAGCTTATTTGGCGCTGAAAATGTCCTATTATGTTATGCAATAAGAAACCCAGCGACGTTTCTGCCAAATTTGTTTGAAGCCTCAAATGTGCAAGATTTTAGTGGCATTTTAAACGGGTCAAACCCCGGCGCGCTGCGATGGAGTGAACTCGCCCTTCGTTTTCGCCGTGCGTTTCCCGAATTGCCGATTCTGATGTGGTGTAACGAGGACACGCCCTTTCTTTGGCCCGAAATACTCAGGCTAATGACAAACGTTGATACTTCCGTTGCGATGTCAGGCGAGTATGATTTGTTCAAAGACATAATGCCTGAGTTGGCTTACAAAAAATTTCTTGAATATATAAAGGCGCATCCAAAGATCGGCGTAAGACAAAAACGACAGGTCATGGTGGCTTTTGCAGAAAAATTTGCACTTTCGGACGTGCTAATAGAAGAGCTGAATGCGCCCAATTGGACTGAAGAGCTTGTGGCTCGTATGACAGAATTCTACGACAAAGACGTTGAGTTGCTTAAAACCTTGCCCAAAGCGCAGATACTTCTGCCGTGACAAAAGCATTCACTTAACCCGACTTATGTATAACGCTGGGCTACCGAATTGTTTTCAAACACAATCCAGAGCTCGCACCCTGTGTCGGCCTAGTTGTGCGCAGACCAGTGACACTGTCAGGTGCGGTGTTTTTGCTAACATTTTGTCGTGCAGAGGTCTTCATTTAGAAATGAGGGCCACAGCCGCCAAGGGGGCAGGCAGGTGCGGCCCCGTGGTGCTATCCAGAAAGGCGATTTTCTAGTATGCCGAAGTCTTTTCTAAGCTTTGAGAACGGCGCCAGGGTTCATAATGCCCTTAGGATCAAGTGCGGCTTTGATTGAGCGCATGGCGCTGAGTTTTGTGGGATCGCCGTAGCGTTCGAGGTCGTCGACCTTTAGTCGGCCCACCCCATGTTCGGCGCTGACCGAACCGTGGAACGCATGGACTATGTCGTGCACTGTGCGTTTAATTACATCACGTTCTTTCATGTGATCGGCTCGTGATGCGCCCTCACGTGGAAAGACGTTATAATGCAAATTGCCGTCGCCCAAATGTCCAAAGCAATTGATGCGAAAGTCACCAATTGATGCGATGGCTGCATCTGCTTTATCGATAAACTCTGGAATGTAGGATAGTGGCAGAGAGATGTCATGGCTCGACACCGAGCCGATGAGGCGATTGGCCTCTGGAATGTTCTCTCTCACAGCCCAAAACTCCTGCCGCTGTTGATCTGATTGTGCGATCAAAGCGTCTGTAATGAGGGCGCTAGAAATATGAGGCGTCAGTAAATTTTCCAGTAATTCTGCGCCACCGTCTGGTTCTGAAAGGCCCAATTCAACAAGGACCATCCATCCTGATGTGCTCTCAAAGGGTCGTCTTATATGGGGCAGTGTCTTTTCCAAAAAATTAAAGCCTTGGCTGTGGATAAGCTCAAATGCGCTGATCACATCACCCGCACTTTGTCTTAATTCTGATAGGAGCTCAAGAGCAGCTTTGGGCGAGGCGATCTCCAAAAAGGCCGTTGCTTTGGAGCGGGGTTTTGCAAATAGCTTGAGCGAAGCGGCTGTGATAACACCGAGCGTGCCCTCACTTCCGATCAAGAGGTTTTTGAGATCATAGCCCGTATTGTCTTTGCGCAATCGGCTTAATCCGTTCCATATGCTGCCATCGGGCAAGACTGCTTCCAGACCGATGCAGAGATCTCTCGCATTGCCATAACGCAGTACATTGATCCCACCAGCGTTGGTCGCAAGATTGCCGCCAATACGCGCGCTTCCTTCTGCTGCAAGGGATAAGGGAAACAATCGTTCCTCTTGATCTGCCTTTGTTTGAATATCTGCCAAGATACATCCCGCTTCTACGATCATGACGTTTTCCTGAGGGAATATTGCGCGTACCTCGCGCATTCTCTCCAGCGATAGGATAATCGGCTCCTCATATCCCGCTGGCTTAATTTGTCCCCCTACAAGCCCAGTACCGCCTCCGTATGGAATAACGGGCACCACATGATCCGAGGCGGCTTTGATGATCAGGCTCACGTCTTGGGTTGAACGCGGACGCGCTAACAGTGCTCGCGTTCCGCTCCAGCGGCCGCGTGGCTCCTCTAAATAACGGTTTGGGGCCTGTTCAAAGGTGTCTCTAGGGAGTTTTTGGCTTAGATCATCGAGAAAGCTCTGCTTCATATCTAATTCTGACCTCTCCAAGCTGGTGCCCTATTCAAAGGTTAGGTGGTTTTGAAGCAGCAGCAAGGGATGCGTCTCTTATTATCCGACGCCGATATCTGTCTTGCCACGCCTGTCATTGCGCAAAGAGGCATATAGAACATGGGTTCTCCAGCGTCCATCAATTTGAATATAGGCTTGCGCGACGCCTTCGTACTTAAATCCAGTTTTCTCCAAAACCGCGCGGGATGGCGCGTTTTCGGGTAGGCAAGCGGCCTCTAGGCGGCTGATATTAACCTTGAAAAAGGCGAAATCGACCACACGCTTTAGCGCTTCTTTCATATAGCCTCGATTGGCGTAGGGTTGACCGACCCAATAGCCAACTGTTCCAACTTGTGATGGTCCGCGACGAATGTTGTCAAGCGTGATACTGCCAACAAGCCGTTGATCGGTTTTGCCAAAGATCAACAGCGGATAGGCCGTTCCATTGTTTACAGAACGTTGCGACCAGTCTACGCGATTGGCGAAGTATTTTCGTGTTAAGTGATCGCGCGACCAAGTCGGATCCCAAGGCTTCAAGAAGGCGCGGCTTTCATGTCTCAAATTGGCCCATTGTGCAAAGTCGCGCTGTTTTGGCGGACGCAACAACAAGCGGTCGGTTTCTAGACTGATCTTACGATCAAAAAAGAACATCAGCCCACGCGCGTCCTTAGCAAATGATCAAGATACGGCGCGGTTTCCACGGGTCCGTAAAGGGCGCTTGCGTATGCCGCTCGTGCTGCAATATGTTCCGCAAAGTCGCTTACATTACTCAGGTTGATCGCATCTATCTTGTCAACTGTTTCTGTAATGTCTGGCACATGTCCCCAAATTTGCACCATCCGCGCCAATCGTTCGGCTCGGTTGGACGCGCTTTCAAGCCCCATTAAAAGGCCCGCTTTCATTTGCGCGCGCGCCCTGTCGAGCTCGCTTTGTTTCATGTCTTGTGCGGCTCTATCGAGCTCTTGGATCGTAATTTCCATCAGATCCTTGACCTGTTCACCGCTGGTACCAGCATAGATTGTGAGCATACCAGTGTCGCTAAAGGCGCCTGCTTGTGAAAAGATAGAATAACATAGCCCGCGGTTTTCCCTGATCTCTTGGAACAGACGCGAAGACATACCACCGCCCAAGGCGATTGAGTAAATCTGTGCGGTATAAATGTCGTCACTTAAATAGTTTGGCCCTTCAAACGTCATAGCAACATGAGCCTGCTCAAGGTCTTTTACTTTTCGAAAATCGCCCCCTTTGAAGTGGGCAGCCTCTTTATTAACCGTTACAGACGATTGCGGGAGCGCCCCAAAAGTTTTTTTGACAAGACGCATGATCGCATCGTGATCTACACCTCCCGCCGCGGAAAGGATCATTTGATCGGGTCGGTAATGGGTCTTAACAAATGACAAAAGGTCATCGCGTTTGAAGTTTTTCACTCGCTCGGCGGGCCCCAATATGGTCCGCCCCAAAGCTTGCTTGGGAAATGCGGTTTCTTGCAACCAGTCAAAGACGACGTCATCTGGTGTATCTAGGCTTTGGCCAATTTCTTGAAGGATCACACCGCGTTCGACTTCAATCTCACGCTCTTCGAACGTAGAATTTTTGAGAATGTCAAAGAGCAGTTCTATCGACAGCTCAACATTTTCTTTCAACACGCGCGTGTAATAGGCCGTCACTTCACGCGAGGTATAGGCATTGATATATCCACCCACATCTTCGATGAGTTCAACAATATCAAGCGCTGAACGTGTGCTCGTGCC
>WTIQ01000272.1 GCA_011525185.1 Paracoccaceae bacterium
TAGCAGTTAACACACAACGCCTCATTTTTAACCTATCCTAATTTTGGGTTAAATTTATGGGTCCCAAACAAACAGGTAACGCGACCAACGCACCCGCCGTCCAACTCATTTTGATATTTTTAATCATCAAGATTCCAACCCCCTCGTTATAATGGCACATAGATTAGGGAGATTTGCAAGAGGCCTCAAAAAGCTTTGGAGACAGAACGAGCGATACCGTTATCTTGATTTCGATTGTATTCACAAACTCGCTATTTCACTCACGGGCTGACTTCTCAGGTGCAAATTCGACAATTATTTAGTTAAAATTGAAAGACTTACGTCTTTGAGTGGGGCTGATTTTTGACATCTCACCTGTAGCGTCCGTTTCGATCCTGCGCGGAACATGTTAACAAGAGGTATCGTAGAGAGGGAACCCTTCATGACGAACGAAACGACAGAGCCAAACTATCTAGAACGCGCCAGTTTGCGTGTTGCCTCAAACCTAGTGGAATTTATCGAGAAAGAAGCTCTCCCTCATTCTGGCCTGTTTCGCGACCAATTTTGGGAAGGGTTTGCAGAGCTCGTCACCGATCTAACCCCCAAAAACCAAGCCTTGCTGCGCAAGCGTCAAGAGCTGCAAGACACGATTGATGAATGGCATCGCACGAATCGAACTACCCCGCATGATCACGACGCCTATAAATCCTTTTTGGAAGATATCGGATATTTGGTGCCAGAAGGCGAAGCTTTTGAAATAGAAACCACGCATATTGATCCAGAGATTGCACATACACCAGGACCCCAACTCGTCGTTCCCATTACCAATGCACGCTATGCGTTGAATGCCGCGAATGCCCGTTGGGGAAGCTTTTACGACTGCTTTTATGGAACAGACGTCATGGGGTCTCTGCCGCCCAAGGGTGGCTATGATCGAGGGCGCGGAGCACGGGTTATTGCACGTGCCCGTGTCTTTTTGGATCACGCCTTCCCAATCACGGGGACCAGCCACGCGGATGTGCGGCGCTATCACGTCCAAGACGGCCAGTTACTTATGGATGATCTTCCTTTGGATCAGCCTGAGAAATTTGTCGGCTACAAAGGTGATCCGCGAGCACCTCAGGAGGTGGTTCTCAAAAATAATGGCCTACATGTGGTGCTTGTTTTTGACCGTGCACACCCCATTGGAAGCCGCGACCAAGCGCTTTTGGCAGATGTGCAAATAGAAAGTGCGATTTCGGCGATTATGGATTGCGAAGATTCCGTGGCCTGTGTCGACGCAGAGGATAAAGTCACAGCCTATCGTAATTGGCTCGGCCTTATGCTCGGCACCCTTGAGGCGACATTTACCCGAGATGGCACTGGACATACACGCAAACTTCGCCTCGACCGCGCTTTTCATGCCCCAGGCGGAACCCCCTTTACACTAAAAGGTCGCTCCTTTCTCTGGGTGCGCAATGTTGGACATTTGATGCAAAACCCAGCCATTAAAACGGCCGATGGAGATGATATTTTCGAAGGCTTAATGGACGCGGTTATCACAACGCTCATCGGCATGCATGACTTGAGGCGAGACAGCGGTAATTCTGTGAAAGGCTCAATTTACGTGGTCAAACCAAAAATGCACGGTCCAGAAGAAGTCGCCTTTTGTGATGAGATTTTTTCCAGAGTGGAAAATTTGCTCGGACTGCCGCAGTATACGGTCAAAATCGGTCTAATGGATGAAGAGCGCCGCACCAGTGTGAACCTCAAAGAATGCATTCGCGCCGCAAAACACCGCATCGCCTTTATCAACACGGGCTTTTTGGACCGAACGGGGGACGAGATACATACCAGCATGGAGGCTGGTCCCTTTTCACGTAAAGACTTTATCAAACGCAAAAGCTGGATCCTTGGGTACGAAAATCAAAATGTGGATATTGGCTTGGAATGCGGGCTTTTTGGTAAGGCGCAAATTGGTAAAGGTATGTGGGCAATGCCTGACCAAATGGCCGCAATGCTGGAACAAAAAATTGAGCACCCCAAAGCTGGTGCGACCTGCGCTTGGGTTCCCTCACCCACGGCCGCAACAATCCATGCGCTTCACTATCATATGGTCGATGTCATGACAGTACAAAAAAAGCTAAAAGCAGGCGGACGCCGCGCTTATGTCGATACGCTTTTGGATATTCCGCTCGCCACCTATCAAAAATGGACCGAAAGCCAGATTATGCGCGAAGTGGAAAACAACGCCCAAGGGATCCTTGGGTATGTGGTGCGATGGATCGATCACGGCGTTGGCTGTTCAAAAGTGCCAGACATCAACGATGTGGGTCTTATGGAGGACCGCGCCACCTGCCGCATTAGCTCCCAGCATCTCGCAAACTGGATGCATCACGGCGTCGTGACGGCACAGGATGTCATGAGCGCCATGCGCAAAATGGCCGAGGTGGTGGACCGCCAAAATAGTCAAGACGCAACCTATAAGCCCATGGCACCAGGGTTTGACGGTATCGCCTTTCAAGCCGCTTGTGATTTGGTGTTTAAAGGACGCGAAGCGTCGTCTGGATACACTGAACCCGTCCTGCACGCACGACGCCTTGAACTCAAAGCGGCCCCAGCATCCTCCTAGCGAAAATATCTATGTATTCCGCTTGACCATTCGAGCCTTGTAAAAATACTGTTTCCTCAAGACAAAATAGGTTGGAGGACAGGTAATGACATATGTGTTGGCAATTGACCAAGGGACGACGTCAAGTCGTGCCATTGTGTTTGACGCTTCTCTTAACCCTATTGCAAGCGCTCAAGAGGAATTCACACAGCACTTCCCGCAAAGTGGTTGGGTCGAGCACGAGCCCAGCGATCTTTGGGCCTCAACAGCGGCGACAGCCCGTGGCGCGGTGGAAAAGGCAGGACTTCACGGCTCAGATATTGCCGCAATCGGGATCACAAACCAGCGGGAAACCACAGTTGTTTGGGATAAATCAACGGGCAAGCCACTGCATCGCGCAATTGTATGGCAAGACAGGCGAACCTCTGAGCTTTGCGAGGTTCTGCGCAAGGATGGACATGAGAAGCTTATCAGCAGGCAAACGGGGCTTTTGCTTGACCCTTATTTCTCTGGGACCAAGCTGAAATGGCTGCTTGATAGCTACGATGGTGCACGCGAGAGGGCCGCGCGTGGCGAGCTGCTGTTTGGGACGGTCGACAGCTACCTGATATGGAACCTGACAAGCGGGAAAGTCCATGCCACCGACGCCACAAACGCCGCGCGTACAATGCTATATGACATCCACAAAGGGGCGTGGAGTTCAGAGATTTGTGACCTCTTTGATATCCCTCGCGCTATGCTGCCTGAGGTGCGCGACAGTGCGGCATCCTTTGGCATGACACGCAGTGATCTCTTTGGCGCCGAGATTCCAATTTTGGGTGTCGCGGGAGATCAACAGGCCGCCACCGTTGGGCAGGCGTGTTTTGATCCTGGCATGCTCAAGTCGACCTATGGAACGGGGTGCTTTGCCCTGCTGAACACAGGAGATACCCCTGTCACCTCCAGCAATCGCCTTTTGACCACGATCGCCTACCAACTGAATGGAAAGCCAACCTATGCGTTGGAAGGATCTATCTTTATCGCGGGGGCTGTCGTGCAATGGCTGCGCGATGGTCTAAACATCATCCGTCACGCCGAAGAGACCCATCCCCTTGCCGAGCAAGCGGACAGGAGCCAAGAGCTCATCCTCGTGCCTGCCTTTACGGGCCTAGGGGCACCTTATTGGAACGCTACCTGTCGTGGGGCGGTCTATGGCCTGAGCCGAAATTCTGGACCTGCGGAATTTGCACGCGCAGCTCTTGAAAGTGTTGGCTTTCAGACCCGCGATCTCCTTGAGGCGATGCACAGCGACTGGCCGCAAAGCCCGGCCGACGCCGTGCTGCGGGTCGATGGAGGCATGAGCGCAAATAATTGGACGATGCAATTTCTTGCAGATATTTTACAAGCGCCTGTGGATCGACCCAAAGTGCTTGAAACAACGGCTCTCGGTGCAGCTTGGCTTGCGGGTATGCAGGCAAACGTCTACCCCAGCCAAACTGAATTTGCCAAAAATTGGTCGCTTGAGCAAAGATTTTCGCCCATGTCTGCATCTGATCACGCAGATGAACGCTATGCGCGCTGGAAACGCGCCGTGAGCTCCACCATGGCAGTTTAGCAGCAATCCAATTTTGACGCGTCAAGATAATCTTATGACAGCTGCAACACTTTTTTCATCGCGCGAAAGCAACACCTCTGCATAACGCCGCTTCCATTTAGAAAAGAGGGCCACGGCTACCTGGGTAGGCGTGCGCGTGCGTTAACTTAGCTTTTGAGAATTCCCCGCGATGTCCAAATATTGCAATCCGTTGAAACAGTGAA
>WTIQ01000104.1 GCA_011525185.1 Paracoccaceae bacterium
CATCGCCAATATAGTGCCAAGGCGGTCGGCTTCGAGTTCAAAGTCCTTTGAATATCGGCGAGCACCAAATTCGGCACCAAGTTGTTGGGCAAGATCGACTGCATCTTGGGTCCCGCCGCTCATGACCGTAAGACCGCCAAGCAAAATGGCACCTGCTCTTGCGCTTTCATATTGCCGCGTAAGATGTCCTTCTAGATGATGGGCCATTTCATGTCCTAGTACAAAGGCCAGCTCGTCTGCATTCTGTGCTTTATTAATAAGTCCCTGCGTGAAAATGACCAAAGGGCGTCCGTCTCTCGACTGCGTTTGAAAGGCGTTGACCGTTTTTGTGTTTCGATCATCAACAATCACCAGAAAATCACAATTCAAATTCTGACGCATTGTGAGGCAAAAGTCTTCAGCCACTGGTTCCACACGATTTACAATTTGTGCGAATTGACCAGTTGGAGATTTGGGCCCAGTATTTGATGCAATTGTGGGTCTGGTCCCAGAGGAGTTGGGCACCATGGAAACAGGGACGCAAGCCGATAGACCGAAGCATGCGATCACGAAAAAACATAAAATTGCCCGCATGCCTTCCTCTGAATAATCATTTGAAACCTGTCAGACTTATATAGTACTCTTTATACAAAATGGACAGGTACAAGATGTTTACGATTGAACATGAGTTTGACGCAACCGTTGTGACATTGGTGGATGAAGGCAGCCCAAGTTTGCAAGAAGACATTATAGTCAACAGCTTTGAGGAATGCGTGACACTTGAACAGCATGAACCTCATACAGATCGTAAACAGCGGATTTGTTTTTCCATGGCCCAAATACGAGATCTTGCGGCGGCACTGTCGCTCCCAGAAGGGGTCTACTCGCGATTTCGTGAAGATGAAGACGTCGAAGCGGCGTTGAAAGCCGCCGATGGCGATGCGTGATAAATATAACGTAAAGAGCTTCTATTTGGGTTGCAGAACCTGCGCAGACCCGCTATACGCCCTCTAACAGCGGCGAGGCCCTTGGACCTCTCCACCGAGAAAGACACACGGGCCGCGGGCCCGTTTTTTTATGCGCGAGAGACACGTGAACAATATGATCGCAAAAGCTGCATTGGACAAGCGTCTTGCAGAGTTAACAGAACCCGTCATTCAGGATATGGGGTATGAGCTTGTGCGCTTGCGTTATATGGGAGGCAAAACGCCGACGCTGCAGATTATGGCAGATCGTCCGAATGGTGGGATCGAAGTCGATGAGCTGGCCGATATTTCTACTGCGATTAGTGCGATTTTGGACGTCGAAGACCCTGTTTTAGATGCCTACACGCTGGAGGTTTCTAGTCCTGGAATTGATCGCCCCCTGACGCGCTTCAAAGATTTCGACGCCTATGAGGGCTATGAAGCTAAGCTTGAAACAGACGAGCTTATCGACGGGCAAAAACGCTTTAAAGGCACACTTGCAGGCACCGAAGGTGAAGAAATTTTAATAAATGTTGAACAGGGTACCATAGGGTTACGGTTTGAGTGGTTAAGCGACGCCAAACTGATTCTTACAGATGATCTGATCAAGGAAATGTTGCGTCAGCGAAAAAAGGCGGGCGCGTTGAACGAACAGCAATTCGATGAAATTGACACAGTGGTGTCAGAGGAGGATGTATAATGGCGATTACTTCTGCAAACCAGCTCGAGTTATTGCAAACGGCTGAAGCGGTAGCACGCGAAAAAATGATCGACCCAAGTCTTGTGATTGAGGCTATGGAAGAAAGTCTCGCCCGTGCTGCGAAATCGCGGTACGGTGCAGAGATGGACATTCGTGTCTCAATTGATTGCAAAACGGGTCGCGCCACATTCACCCGAGTGCGCACCGTGGTCGAAGATGAAGAATTAGAGAATTATCAGGCGGAGCTGACAGTTGAACAAGCTCGCCAATATCTTGAGACGCCAAGCGTCGGCGATCAGTTCATCGAAGAAATTCCACCTGTGGATTTGGGTCGGATCGCCGCACAATCTGCTAAGCAAGTGATTTTGCAAAAGGTCCGCGAAGCAGAGCGTGAAAAGCAGTATGAAGAATTTAAGGACCGCGCAGGCACGATTATCAACGGTCAGGTCAAGCGCGAAGAATACGGAAATGTCATCGTGGATGTGGGACGGGGAGAAGCCGTCTTGCGCAGAAATGAAAAAATTGCGCGTGAAAGTTATCGTCCAAACGACCGGATTCGCTGTTACATTCGTGAAGTCCGTCGTGAAAACCGTGGCCCGCAGATTTTTCTTAGCCGGACTGATCCCCAATTCATGGCCGAACTCTTTAAGATGGAAGTGCCAGAGATTTACGAAGGCATCATTGAAATTAAGTCGGTTGCCCGTGATCCAGGTTCTCGCGCCAAGATTGCCGTGCTTACGCACGACAATTCTATCGATCCTGTTGGCGCCTGTGTCGGTATGCGCGGAAGCCGCGTGCAAGCAGTCGTGAACGAACTTCAAGGTGAGAAAATTGACATCATTCCTTGGAACGAAGATCAGCCCACATTTCTTGTGAATGCATTGCAACCAGCTGAGGTGAGCAAAGTTGTTTTAGACGAAGAGGCTGAACGTATCGAAGTTGTTGTACCCAGTGATCAACTCAGCCTCGCTATTGGCCGTCGGGGTCAAAACGTGCGCTTGGCAAGCCAGCTGACTGGTCTTGATATCGACATCATGACAGAGGCAGAGGAAAGCGAACGTCGACAAAAAGAGTTTGAGGAAAGAACGCAGCTCTTTATCGACACGCTTGATCTGGATGAATTCTTTTCTCAGCTCTTGGTCTCGGAGGGCTTTAGCAGTCTTGAAGAGGTTGCTTATGTCGATATCGACGAATTGCTGCAAATCGAAGGCGTTGATGAAGGCACGGCAGAAGAGCTTCAAACCCGCGCACGTGAATTCCTAGAAGAGCAAGCACGCAAAGCGCTGGAACGCGCACAAGAGCTTGGCGTTGAAGACAGCTTGATGGATTTTGACGGTCTTACACCGCAAATGCTCGAAGCTCTTGCAATGGATGGAGTGAAAACACTCGAAGATTTCGCAACATGCGCTGATTGGGAATTGGCAGGCGGATGGACCACTGTGGATGGTGAGCGCGTCAAGGATGATGGCGTTCTCGAGCCGTTTGATGTGTCCTTAGAAGAAGCGCAGCATCTTGTCATGACAGCCCGAGTTTTGCTGGGTTGGGTCGATCCCGAAGCGCTTGAACCGCAGTCTGAAGACGAGGGTGAAGCAGACGTTTTAGATGATGACGGTGATCCTCAGGAGTAACGTAGGGCGGATAGGCACGTGCAGGAAGAGATGAACGATATCGAACACAAGGCATTGCGTAAATGTCTGGCAACAGGAGAGAGTTTGGATAAAACGTCGCTCCTACGGTTTGTCGTTGGTCCTGATCAGGCGCTTGTTCCCGATGTGCTTGGAAAATTGCCAGGCCGCGGCCTTTGGGTGACACCCAATCGCGCAGCGGTCAAAGTGGCGATCAAAAAGGGATTATTTGCCCGATCAGCAAAGCAATCCGTTAAGGTTTCCGATACGTTATTAGACGATATCGAACAACAGCTTGCCGAACGATCTGTGAGTCTTCTTAGTCTCGCACGAAAAGCAGGATTTGCAGTTGCAGGATACGAAAAGGTGAAGGATTGGCTGGCCAAAGGCAGCGCGCATGTCCTTTTGCAGTCTTCTGATGGATCGGCTCGCGGTAAGTCAAAATTGAGTACACCGTATAAAGGTGTGTTTATCGGGTGGTTTACGTCACAAGAGCTTGGTACTGCCTTTGGACGACAAACTACAATACATTGTGCGCTTGCGTCTGGTGGAATGTCGCAACGTGTAGTACATGAGGCCCAGCGACTCAAAGGGTTTCGAGAATTTAAGGGTGGTCAAAAGATCACCACAGGGGAAAAGACGGCTGTATGAGCGATAGTGACGGAAAAAAAACTTTGGGTCTCAGAGGCGGACCGCGTTCTGGCAATGTAAAGCAGAGCTTTAGCCATGGGCGCACCAAGAGCGTGGTTGTGGAAACCAAACGCAAGCGCGTCATGGTACCAAAATCTGGAACCGCCAAACCGAACTTGGGTAAATCAAACGCAGGCGGTGGCCAAACGGCAGGCAGCGGGGGCGCGACTGATGCAGAGATGGAGCGTAGGCTAAAAGCGGTACGCGCCGCTCAGGCTCGCGAAATTGAAGAGCAAGCAGAGCGTAAGCGGGTCGAACAACAAAAGGTTGAAGAGCGCAACCGTCGCCGTCACGAACAGGAACAAAAAGAGCGCGAGCAACGCGAAGCCGAAGCGCGCGCGCGGCAAAAAGCCGATGAAGAAGCAGCGCGTTTGCGCAAAGACGAAGA
>WTIQ01000438.1 GCA_011525185.1 Paracoccaceae bacterium
GCACATATGTGCCCGCCGTGGGGCGGGCGGACACATGCTGAAATGCAAAGCATTTCAGATTTATAGGGACCCTCTGCCCTTTCGTTATCCCTAACTGGGGTCATTTAGATACGTTTTAGAGAGGAAGCGCTGTGTTTTTAAACACGGTCTTGAGCGAAAAGGATGATTGCATCTGAGCGACACCCGGCAAACGTGTCAGATGTTGGCGGTGGATCCGTGCAAAATCTTCGGTATCTTCCGCGACTACTTTGAGAATATAATCTGCGGTTCCCGCCATAAGATGGCACTCAAGCACGTCTGGAACACGGGCCACGGCTTTCTCAAAGCTTTCTAACACCTCATCGGCCTGTGCCGAGAGGCGAATTTCCACAAAGACTGTCGTCGGCACCCCGACTTTTCGGGGATTGAGCAGCGCAACATAGTCTTTGATATAGCTTTCTTTTTCCAAGCGTTGCACCCGCCTATGGCAGGCAGACGGCGAGAGATTGACCGCCTCTGCAAGGTCCGCATTAGAAATGCGGCCGCGTTTTTGCAGCACTTTCAATATCGAACGATCAATGGCATCGAGAGACATTTGCGCAACTTTCTTGCAGGGTTTAATTGCTCATGTCAGCGTATTGTGAGTTTTGACCACAAACAACACAAGAATGCACCAGATCACGAAAGAAAAGCACGAAAGCTCTGCGAAAGGCCTATGTCCTCGCCGCAGTGACCCAAAGAATGCGGGCATCTTCTTCACTGATTGAAATAACATTATGCCCCATTGTCGCATCATAATACGCACTGTCTCCACGTCGTAACTCAACAGGTTCGTAAAATTCAGTGTATAAAATCACGATACCTGTCAAAACATAAAGATATTCTTCTCCGTCATGGCGCACCCATCCATCGAACTCGTCGATATGACGCGCCCGCACCCGCGTGCGGTAGGGGAGCATTTTCTTTTGCGTGAGGCTTTCCGCCAAGAGCTCATGTTCATAAGTTGTAGTGGCAAGCGCTGTGCCGTTGTCCGCTTTGGTCACAGACATGCGTCCGCTCACCTGCGTATTTACAGGCGGCGTAAAGAGCTGCGGCACCGATATATTCAACCCTACAGCCAATTTCTTGAGAGCCTCATAGGTGGGCGACATTTGCCCATTTTCGATTTTAGATAGGGTTGAACGTGCCAATCCCATTTGCTGGGCCGCTTGCTCTAAAGTCCATGAGCGCTCTTTGCGCAAGCCGCGAACGCGCTCTCCTAAGTTCAGCGCCTCGCCCTCTTGGCTCGTGCCATCTTGTCGGGAAATTTCGATGCGGCTTTGTGAATTCTCTAAGGTCATGCGCCTGCTATAATGCCCATTGCTGCCCCTTGCAACTTTTGTCACAACTCCATAAAGCACGCATATGATTGCGCTGTATTCTAAGGCAAAGCCACTGGCCTGCCCCTCCCCATTTAACCTTGCAGATTATGTGCTGACCGCGGGGATACACTCGCCAGATAAAACCGCCATCAACATTATCGGTCGCACTCAAGAGACGAGTCTGAGCTATAAGGAGCTACGCGGCTCAATTTTATCGACCGCGACAGGACTGCTAGAGAGCAACTTAAAGGCTGGCGACAAAATCGCTTTGCGGCTTGGCAACACGATTGACTTTCCAATCGTCTTTCTTGCCGCCATTGCCGTTGGGATCTGCCCCGTTCCGCTGTCCTCTCAGCTTACGGCGCGCGAACTTGGACCGATGCTTGCCAGACTTAACCCTAAGGCCATTTGCTGTGATCCGCAGCTTACGCTCCCCGATAAGACAAGCTGCACGATAATTTCTCTGAGCGCGCTTACGGAATTTCGCAAATGCTCCGAAGCCTCAATGGTTTTGGGGGGGCCAAATAGGCTGGCCTATATGGTCTTTACCTCTGGGACGTCGGGAACGCCCAAAGCTGTCATGCATGCCCATCGCGCTGTCTGGGCGCGTCGCATGATGATCAAAGATTGGTATGACCTTGGCTCCTCTGACAGAATGCTCCATGCAGGAGCTTTTAATTGGACATATACCTTAGGGACAGGATTGCTTGACCCTTGGAGTGTGGGAGCCACATCCCTCATTCCAGAGGCTGGCACCGAGATCAGCGATATCGCCGCGCTCATCGCAGAGCATAAAGCAACCATCTTTGCCGCCGCCCCTGGCGTCTACCGCAAAATTCTGGCGGCGCCGAAGCTTCCAGATATGGCGCATTTGCGTCATGGCCTAAGCGCTGGCGAAAAACTGGCGGAGAGCATAATTGAGGCGTGGACAACGCGCACAAAGACATCGATTTACGAGGCCTTTGGCATGTCGGAGTGTTCAACCTTCGTGTCTGGCTCTCCCAATGCCCCAGCCACGCGCGGCACATTGGGACGCCCGCAAGACGGGCGCACTCTTGCCATATTGGAGCCAACCGACAAAACAGTCGTGGCGCATGGGGAGATCGGTTTAATTGCGATAGACGAAAAAGATGATGGTTTAATGCTTGGCTATTATGAGGATGAGGCAAGCACAGCCGAAAAACGTCATGACACTTGGTTTTTGACAGGGGATTTGGGTGCTATGGCAGCCGATGGCTCGATCACTTATCACGGTCGCAACGACGATGTAATGACCGCAGGTGGCTATCGGATCTCTCCTTCAGAGGTCGAAGCTGCGTTTCAGTCTCTGACTGCTATCTCATCTCTTGCCGTCACACAGGTTGAGATCAAACCAGATGTTTTTGTGATCGCCGCCTTTTACGTCTCTGATGAAGACATCAGCGAAACCCTATTGCACCAAGTGGCCAAACAAAATTTGGCACATTACAAACAACCCCGTCTCTATGTGCGATGTGACGCATTGCCCACGGGACCAAATGGAAAAATCATGCGCCGCGCGCTCACCCTTCCAGAAGGCGACAGGACATGATTACACTCGACATTTACTTTGATCCCATTTGTCCTTGGTGCTTGATCGGCAAAACCCATCTTGATGCAGCCCTCAAATCGCATGGACACTCCCCCTTTACACCGCGCTGGCACCCCTTTCAGCTTAATCCTGATATGCCACTTGAAGGGATGGATCGGCGCGCCTATTTGCTCGCTAAATTTGGCGGCGAAGAAAAGGCATATGCGGCCTATAAACCCGTATCCGAACATGCTGAGGCGGCGGGACTTGCGCTCAATTTGGACCAAATCAAACGCACACCTAATACCGTAAATGCCCATCGGGTCATTCAATGGAGCTTGATCGAAGGCGCAGAAGATGCCCTCATCGATCTCTTATTTAAAGCCTATTTTATCAAAGGTCAGGACATTGGCGACCCTACTGTCTTGGCGCAAAAGGCGAAAGAAGTGGGGCTTGATCCTGAGATGGTCTTACGCCTGCTTGAAACCGATAATGATATAGACACCATCAAAACCAGCGACAGTGAAGCGAGACGCATTGGTATAACCTCTGTCCCCACGTTTATCCTCGCAGGGCGACATGTGATCCAAGGGGCGCAAGGTCAAGAGCTTTGGAAAAACGTCCTCTTGGATATCGACCAAGAGCTCGCACGTCAGGACAATACGTGAAGCGCGAGCGAAATATGATCGCTCAACGAGAGCTCGTTGCCTTGCTTGCTATGATGGTGGGGACCGTTGCCTTTTCCATAGACGGCATGCTGCCTGGGCTGCCTGTTATCGCAGCAGAGCTGACACCTCAGAGCCCTAAAAACGCGCAAGGCGTCTTAGTCGCCTTTATGCTAGGCATGGGACTTGGGACCTTTTTTGTTGGCCCCATTTCCGATGCTGTGGGGCGTCGGCCTGTCATTTTCATTGGACTAAGCTTTTTTTCAGTGATGGGATGTGTTGCCTACCTCTCTCACTCTCTCGAAGTGATCTGCCTTGCCCGTTTCTTTCAAGGTCTTGGCGCCGCCGCCCCGCGCATCGTCGCGCAAGCGGTGATCCGTGATCTTTATGAGGGGCGTAAAATGGCGCAACTCATTTCCTTTGTGATGGTAATCTTTTCCCTCACCCCTGCTATCGCGCCGCTGCTGGGAGAGCAAATCATTCACCTTACAGGATGGAGAGGTATTTTTCTCGCCTTTGCTCTTTTTGGTATTCTCCAACTCATTTGGTTTGGAACACGACTAAAGGAAACACACCCGATTGAAAAAAGGCGGCAATTCAAGCGCCATCAGATCATTCCAAGCTTACGCGAAATGTGGTCAATACAGCAAGTACGCACTTCTATTCTCGCCCAATCCTTTTGCTATGGGCTGCTTTTTTCAAGCATCGTTTTGATCCAACCGATTTTTGATCAAGCCTTTGGGCGAGCCGAGAGTTTTGCAAAATGGTTTGCCGCGATTGCGG
>WTIQ01000030.1 GCA_011525185.1 Paracoccaceae bacterium
GTCTCGTCGAGGTGATTTTTCGCTTTTGCCAAATGGGGACTTGGTAGATGGCGCAGGTAACAAATTGCTCGATAACCAGCTACAGCCTGTCAATCTACCTCCAGCGAGTAAAATTATAATTGATGATGCTGGGAAAATTGTTATAGAACCTTTCGGTTCGCCTGAGGGAACCCGTCAAGAAGTTGGAATATTAGGGGCGACACGAGCGGAGGGCGTTGAACTTATCAAGGACAAAGATGGTCAAATCCGTCCAGTCGACGGAGAGCTCCCGATTGCGGACCAGCAAGCCGTTATTGTCCAAGGATCGCTCGAAAACAGTAACGCTGATGCGCTTGATGCGCTTTTGAAGAATATCGAAGGTCAGCGCACGTTCGAGCTGAATGTGAAATTCATCAAGCAGGCAGAGCAGCTCGACGAAGCCGCTAGCCGCATTATGCGTCTGCCAAGTTGATAAAAATCTACATATCTTAGCGTAAGTATCGGTCGATTCGATCGTATTGGCACATGTTTTGCATTAAACCTCTTAAACGAGAGGTGTAACATATGTCGTCGTCATCTATGCACGTTGCAAAAACGGGATTAACTGCTCAACAGACCCGCATGCAGGTCATCGCAAATAACTTGGCAAACGTTAATACGGTTGGCTTTAAGGGTGATCGGGTCAATTTTGAAAGTCTTCTCTATCAGATTTCAAGCGTTGCAGGAGATCCTACTTCAGAGGGAACTGTTCTGACCTCACCTCTGGCGCTTGGAACGGGTGTAAGAGTGGTCAATACGGAAAAGAATTTTTCCCAAGGTGGAATGATCACAACAGGCAATGCATTAGATATAGCTATTGATGGCGACGGATTTTTCGAAGTTCTTCGCCCTGATGGAGTGATGGGCTATACGCGCAATGGTACATTTTCGCGCGCTGCGACAGGTGCAATTACCACAGCAAGTGGATATGTTTTGCAGCCAGAAATTACAATTCCTCCTGGTGCCGCGCAGATTTCTATTTCTCAAGATGGTCTTGTTGCAGCTGTTCTGCCAGGCGAATCCGCCAAAACTGAGCTGGGTCAAATTACAATCGCCACTTTTGCCAACCCCCGTGGTCTGACACCAGTTGGCGAAAATTTCTATACTGCTACATCAGCAAGTGGTGAAGCCTCAGTTGGCGCGCCCGTCGAGGGTGGGCGCGGCAAACTGGTGCAATCAAGCTTAGAGGCTTCTAACGTGAACGTTGTGCAGCAGCTGGTTGAGATGATTGAGACCCAGCGTGCCTATGAAGTGAGTTCAAAATCGATCACAGCATCCGACGAAATGATGCGCTTTATCTCAAATAACCTTTAATGTCGTGAGGGTGTAATATGCGATTTGGTCTCTACGCTGCTGTTGTAATGAGCCTGACGCTTGCTGCCTGTTCGACCTACGTCGAAGAGGTGGCGAGCAAAAACTTCATGCCAGTGCTCCCTGAGGAACCGCCAGCGGAGCCAACGATTGACGGAGCAATCTACAATAGGCAGTCTCAAGGATTATTCGCAACCGAGCGTAAGGCATCAAAGGTTGGGGATATTGTTACGATTTCACTGGATGAGAGCTTTAACGCCTCGAAGTCCCAATCGGCGGCTACTGGTAAGACCGACAGTTATGCTATCGATTTACCAAATGGATTGATGAACGATATTCTAGGGAGAAGCGTAAGCTCGGAAGATTATGCGCTTGGTACAACGCAGAGTTTTAATGGCACGGGCACAGCCTCGCAATCAAATGCAATTAACGGGCTTGTTTCGGCGGCGGTTGTGCGGCGGTTTTCTAATGGAAATCTTGAGGTGATGGGCCAAAAGAAACTGACACTGAACAATGGTGATGAGTATGTGAGGGTAAGCGGAATTGTACGGCCACAGGACATCGGCGTCGGAAATATAGTGAATTCGAACCGGCTTGCAAATGCCCAAATCACCTACATCGGTGCTGGCGAAGTGGCCGATACTGCCAAGCGTGGATGGCTATCTAAGCTCATCACGACCATTTCTCCTATCTAGGATGAGAAAATGATGAAACTAAGCCTGAGATTGATTTTTATCCTGTCGCTGATCCTGCCTCTTTCGGCAGCTTGGGCCGATCGAATAAAGGATATAGCCACACTCGCAGGCGTACGCACCAATCAGCTTGTCGGCTATGGTTTGGTGGTGGGCTTGTCAGGGACAGGAGACAACAACTTGGGCATCACATTGCAATCCATGCAGGCGATGCTGTCCCGTTTTGGGATGTCGACGGATCAAACGGGGCTTTCTGGCACCAACGCAGCCGCGGTTATGGTCACTGCAGATCTTTTGCCTTTCATGAAGCCTGGTCAAATGCTAGATGTCACTGTCTCTGCTTTGGGTGGTGCGAGCTCGCTCAGAGGTGGGACGCTTTTGATGACACCGCTGCTCGGCGCGGATGGGCAAACCTACGCCATTGCGCAGGGAAACCTTGCGGTTGGAGGCCTTGGTGTTGAAGGCGAGGACGGCTCTTCCCTCACAGTCAATATTCCTACTGTCGGGCGTGTGCCGCAAGGGGCAACCGTTGAAAAGCTAGTCGAAACACCGTTTCTTCAGAGCGAGTATCTGGTTTTGAACCTGCACCGTAACGATTTTTCAACGGCAACAGCGGTTGCAGAAGCAGTGGGTGCTATTTTTGGAGATGGTATTGCAGTGCCCATTGATGGAGCTTCAATTCGCGTACGTGCTCCCGTTGATCCCAGCCAGCGCGTCTCATTTGTAAGCCTTCTTGAAAATGTTGAAGTCGAACCCGCAACGCCGCCCGCTCAAGTGATTGTAAATTCTCGTACAGGCACCGTGATCATTAACGGAAACGTACGTGTCACGCCAGCCGCGATTACGCATGGTAGCCTGACTGTTCGCGTGAAAGAGGATCCCGAAATTACACCGCAGGACAATGTTTTGATGAACGAAGACACTGTAATTGCTACGCCTGCTGAACCAATTGTCACGCCTGATACCACAATTGAAGGAGAGGAAGAAGTTGCTCAAGCCTTTGTCTTTAATCCAGGGATCCAGCTGAGTGACATTGTGGATGCGATTAATGCAATTGGTGCAACACCCTCTGATCTAGTAGCTATTCTCGAAGCATTAAAAGTATCAGGCGCATTGCGCGCCCAATTGATCATTATCTAAGGGGCATATTATGGCTGATAATATCACATCTCTGAATACGGGTTTAGCCTCCTTTACGGCGCAATCTCTGGAGCAAAAAAAGACCGATGATCAGAATGATTTGGCCTCAGTTGCCGAGCAATTTGAGGCGATGTTTGTTTATCAACTCCTGAAATCAGGTCGGGCTGCAAAATTATATGATGACCCTCTAAATACATCCGCGGCTAAGCCGTTTTTACAGATGATGGATCAAGAAATCTCTCAAAAAGTGTCAAACAAACGTTCGCTAGGTATCGCCGAAGCAATCGTTGCCCAATTTGAACGCAAATAGAGGAATTCAAACGCGTGCCTAGTCTTCTCGATATTGGTAAAAGTGCTGTAAACGCGCAACGTAGTGCGTTGAATGTGACAGGACAGAATATCGCCAATGTAAATACGGAGGGATATCGGCGCAGAGATGCAAGCATGTTAGAGGTTTCGGGTGCGCAGAGTGACCTCGCCTCAAAATCAGCTCAGATTGGATTGGGGGTAAACCTTGGCGAAGTGCGGCGGGCCTTCAACGCTTACCTTGCCTCAAGCACTAATACGTCAGAGAGTAAATTTAATTCTGCATCACAGTTTGTCCAATCTATGGCACGTTTGGAAAATCTTATCCTCCCAACGGAGGGGGATTTGTCTGAGCAAATTACCGCGTTTTTTTCTAGCCTTTCTGATGTTTCAGCCAATCCAGGCGATCTTGCCCCCCGAACCGCTGCAATTGAGAAAGCTTCTGGTCTTACTAATGCGTTCAATGTGACATCTCAAATGATCACAGATCTTAGAGCGCAATTGCGGCAAACTATTAATGACGAAGTTCAAGAGTTAAACCGATTGTTTGGAAGCGCAGCGGCAGTGAACGGGAGGTTAAGAGCCTCCAATATTGGCGCAGCGCCGCCCAACGCCCTCTTGGATGAAAGAGATAGGTTGGCAACTGAGATTTCAAAGCGTGTCATGGTTTCTATCGACTATGGGAGGCGGCACGAATTGGAAATCCGACTGGGGCGTTTTGCAAACGGGCCAACATTGCTTGAGGGAGAAAATGTAAATAAACTTTTCGTCACGCATAATGACCGTTCTGGGAGCATTTTTAACCTTGGCTCTGGAGCTCGTTTTAAAAATGTTGATGACGGC
>WTIQ01000379.1 GCA_011525185.1 Paracoccaceae bacterium
CTCGGTTGCAACGCCCCTTGCACCATTAGCAAAATGCGTTAGGTTCCACCGAGAAATTTACTGGGAGCGGTTTTACCATGTTTGATACCCCGATTGATCGCCGCGGGACGGGATGCGCGAAATGGGATAAAATGCAAGAGCTCTATGGGGTCTGCCCATCAGATGGTCTTGCGATGTGGGTGGCAGATATGGATTTTCGCCCCCCCGATGTCATCCAAGAGGTGCTGCAAAACAAAATTGATCATGGAATTTACGGATATAATGGCGCAGATGGGGGCTATCGCGAGGCAATTTGTTGGTGGATGCGCGAACGCCATCAATGGTCGATTGAGCCAGAGTGGATTTTTAGCACCCATGGCCTTGTGAATGGGACTGGCATGTGTGTGGATACCTTTACACAGGCGGGTGACGGAATTGTGTTGTTCACCCCAGTTTACCACGCATTCTTCAAAGTGATCTCAGCCTCCAAGCGAAAAATTGTGGAATGCCCATTGGCACTGGAAAACGGAAAATACGTCTTTGATTTCGCCCATTATGATACATTGATGACAGGGAATGAGCGCATGCTCATTCTATGCTCTCCCCATAATCCAGGGGGACGGGTCTGGAGCGAGAAAGAGCTTCATGACGTTGCAGATTTTGCAAAACGCCATGATCTGATAATCGTAAGTGATGAAATACACCATGACCTGATCTATCCTGGTCACAAACACACTATATTTTCAAAAGTGGATCCGTCCGTCGATGAGCGCACAATTATCATGAGCGCTACGACGAAGACCTTTAACATAGCTGGATCACATACGGGCAATGTGATCATCAAGGATGACAAGCTTCGTCACAAATTCGCAGAGAGAATGATGGCGCTTGGTATGAGCCCAAACGGATTTGGAACACTCATGTCTGAAGCAGCCTATAGTCCTGCTGGAGCGCAATGGGTAGATGAATTGATGCGCTATTTGGACGGCAACCGCGCCATATTTGACGAGGCGCTTCACTCCATTCCAGGACTTAAATCCATGCCGCTGGAGGGCACCTATTTGTGCTGGGTTGATTTCAGCGATACAGGAATGAGCAAAGCAGAACTCTTAAACCGTGTTCAAAGCACTGCAAAGATAGCGACAAACCACGGTGAAACGTTTGGCAAAGGTGGCGCGCATCGCCTTAGGTTCAACATCGCAACGCAGCGCAACAACGTCACAGAGGCCGCAAGTCGTCTTAGAGAAGCTTTCGCGGATCTGCAGTAGATTGCTCCAAGAGCGCTACAGGACTTGTTACAGTCTTAACAAAATCAACTGGCGCCTGTGCGCTCGCCTCAGTCATGAGTTTATATTCGTAGGTAACTTCGACATCGGATTGCTCGGAGGCAACAACGAGGCATCGCTTTGTATGGTTTTGTCCTTCAAACACATCAACAAGACCGCGCATGTTAGGAGCGTATTCCACATCTAAGGAAAAGCCACTGTCCCAAAAGCGGTTCAATGGATACACTTTTCCATTGAATTTGACACAATGTTTCGTTTCACGTCGCTTGGTCTCACGCTTAGCGTCAGCCAAGCTGTTGATAACCTCTTTTGGAAGAAATGTGCTCATAGTCTGCCTCCTACCCCGAAACTGACGTGGAGACGTTAAAATTCAAGTATCCTTTTGCCTCAAATTGTCGATACGCTCGGATAAGTTAGTTAAAATGCGCCCTATCTCTCTATATATTGTGGAATTTAGCAAAAAGAGCTGGAGTGGTAGCATAAACTGTACGAAAACAGCGTTGCGTAATTGCAACAATTTAGCGGATAAAATGATACAGCTCATGTCAGCCTATCCTTTTGAACACAAAACTTCCTCAGGGGCAGCTTAGAGTTTTGATGCGAATCGTAGATGGTCTTTTATCGCTGGGTTTACATGGCGTAGTGCTGTACCATTGAGGCCAAGTCGTCGGGTGCCGTATCGCTTTGTACATATGCACAGGCATTTGAGCACAGATTAAATATAGAGCCATCCGAAAAAAACGAAGTGCTCGTGACAAAGAAAATAGGCTTTCCAGGCCAACGATAATTAACGAAATCAGAAACGGCGAAGGCACTGCCTTCACCAAGCACGACGTTCATTACAATAATATCAAATTCGGTTTCCATTAATTTGGAAATGGCATCCGATTGAGAGGTTGCCAACTCTACGTCCGCTCCAAGGCGCTCAAACGCACTCTGCCACACACGACCAAGCTCACGATCGCTCTCAACAATTAAGACAGCCATAGCCCAAACTCCTACATTCACCAACCCTCATGCGTTCTATTGACTTTAAATTTCTTAAAACTTGGTTAACAAATAAAAGGCGAATTAACATTTGGGAAAGCTCTTGCATAGCGGGGCCAAATATACTCCAAGGCTTTCAATGGGGTTACAGTGTAAAGATAAAGTCGTTTATGAAAGATAAAAAAATCTTGGACCACGGTGGAAATTTGGATTTCGCCCTCCAAAAATTTGGCGGTTCGCCAGAAAATTGGCTCGATTTGTCAACGGGGATCAACCCCGAGGGCTATCGTGGGACAGATTCTGACAACTTTAATTTAAACGCCCTGCCCACAAAAGCAGCACTGGGCGCTCTTGAAGATGCGGCGCGCAGATTTTGGAACATCCCAGAGGAGGCAGTGGTGATAGCAACGCATGGCGCCTCTGCCCCAATCGCTTTATTACCATTTATTCTCGAGGGGCAGCTTGTAAGTATCCCTCAACCAACTTACAATGAGCATCAAGCCGCATTTGAGAACGCGGGCTGGAACATCGCAACACAGAATGACCCAAGCGCAGATGTGAAGGTGCTCGTTCATCCCAACAACCCCACTGGACAGCTCTGGTCAGCGGCCGACCTTTCCTCTCACGTCACACTTATCGATGAAAGCTTCTGTGACGTTTGCCCAGAGCAAAGTTTTATCGCTGCGTGCTCTCACCCCAATACGATAATTCTAAAAAGCTTCGGAAAATTTTGGGGACTTGCAGGTGTACGGCTGGGTTTCATCATCGGCAGTCATCCCCAAATGCAGCGCTTGAGGCGGGCGCTTGGACCTTGGGCCATTTCATCCCATGCCATCGCTCTTGGCACTCAGGCCCTGAAAGACAAAGACTGGGCAAAGCGGACACGCCAAAGACTTGACGCTGACAGTCAAAAACTGGATCGTTTGGTCTTGTCACAAGGGGCACGCCTTGTGGGAGGGTGTGGTCTCTTTCGTTCGTATCACGTTAGTTCTGCTAAAGACTGGCAAATCTCGCTGGCAAAAGCGCATATTTGGACACGAATTTTCCCTTATTCCGAAACGCTCATCCGATTTGGTTTGCCTCCACAAGCGGGCTGGGAACGCTTAGCTGTTGCTTTAGAGCGCGTAAACGCATGAGCCTCACTCTCGGAACTGGAATGATCTTAGATGCCGCCTTAGGAGAACCGAAATGGCTGTGGTCGCGTCTCCAACATCCTGTGGTCTATGTAGGCCGCATGATTTCGTTTCTCGATAGTCGTTTAAACGATGGGACGATGGGAAAAGCGAAAGGGCTTGTCCTTCTGACAGTCCTTATCCTGAGCGGCTTGACCCTGGGCGCCGTGATTGCGAAGATGGGAACCCTTTTTGAGATATTCGCCATTTTTGTCTTTCTCGCCCAGCGCTCTTTAATGGATCATGTGAGCGAGGTTGCTCAGGCCCTACGCATATCTCTTGATGATGGACGAGAGGCTGTCGCAAAAATTGTGGGCCGCGATACAGCGCAGATGAGCGAAAGTGATGTGATCCGCGCCGCTATTGAATCTGCGGCCGAGAATTTTTCCGACGGTGTCATTGCGCCGCTTTTTTGGTACCTCATCTTGGGCCTTCCTGGCCTACTTGCCTTTAAATTCGTCAATACGGGTGACAGTATGGTGGGATATAAAACACCCAAGTATATGGATTTCGGTTGGGCAACAGCGCGCTTTGATGATGTGCTCAACTGGGTGCCTGCCCGTTTAACGGCCCTATTGATATCGCTCCCCCTCATCTGGCAAAGGCAAACCACGCTATTTGCGAAGATTAAAGCAGATGCCGCACTGCACCGCTCACCAAACGCTGGCTGGCCAGAAGCGGCGCTTGCATATACTCTAGATATCGCGCTGTCTGGGCCGCGTTGGTATCACGGCACGCAACAGAAATATCCGTGGGTCAATGCAGGGGGAAAACAAAGGCTCAATCCCCATGACATTGACCGAGTAACCCACATGATATGGAAAACGTGGGGCATATGTGTTTGTATCATTTTCGCAATGGCTCTGCTCTGATA
>WTIQ01000327.1 GCA_011525185.1 Paracoccaceae bacterium
GTCCTTTGACATGCCTCCAGAAGCCTTTCGCGATGTCGGCAAAATAAATGGTGCCGCATCAGCAAAAGGCATGACGCATAATTCCGATTATGCAAAGCACCTAGAAAATCTAGGCGAAGCCCATGAAATGCTCGATGCCAAGATGATGCATGAAATCACTGGTACAAGATATTATCAGGGGGGATTGTTTACGCCTGGCACGGTCATGTTGCAGCCTGCGCTCTACATTCGCGCCTTAGCTCAGAATTTGCTCTCAAACCGCTTACAAATTTATGAAAATTCCCCTGTGCAATCCCTCGAACACGAGCAAGGCCTTTGGGTTGCAAGCACGGGACAGGGCCGCGTGGCTGCTCCCAAGGTCATTCTTGCAACAAACGGTCATATCCAGAATTTTGGCTTTTATAAAAGACGTTTTGTCCATGTGTTTACCTATGGCTCGATGACCCGCGCTCTCACTCCAGATGAAGACAAAAAACTCGGCGGGCATGACAACTGGGGCTTGACCCCTGCTGATCCTCTTGGCTCAACCGTGCGCCGCATTACGGGACGCGGAGGCAGTCGCATCATCGTGAGAAACAGGTTTACCTATGAACCATCCATGCAACCGTCAGAGAACAAACTCGCAGCTATTTATCAAACGCACCAACGCTCATTTGATGCGCGCTTTCCGATGCTCGGTTCAGTGTCTATGGAACATCAATGGGGTGGCCATTTGACCCTCTCGCTTAATAACGTTGCAGCCTTTGGAGAAGTGGGTGAGGGGCTCTATTCAGCCTGTTGTCAAAACGGGTTAGGCACGGTCAAAGGCACACTTCATGGCATCTGCGCCGCCGACCTTGCAACAGGACATATCACGCCTCTGGTACAATCCTTGTTGTCTGAGGCGCAACCTGCAAAACTCCCGCCAGAGCCCTTCGCCACTCTGGGCGCACGTGCGAAAATTAGATGGGGTGAATATCGGGCAGGTCCAGAATTATAGCGATTTCAATGATCTAATAGGTTGAGAGAATCGACATTTGTTATTTGGCCCGAATGACAGATAACGCAAGAATGATAGAACTAGTATCCTGAGCTTTCACCATGTTTCGGAACGATTGAGCATAGGCTGAAATGCTCTGTATTTCAGGAGTATAAGAGGTTTCGACCCTCTCGTTATGAATAACTGGGCTTATTTCTAAAGACTATAACAGGTGATTTCCCAAGCACATGAACGCAGATGGCATTATTGTTTTGTCAGTTTCACCAACCATCCGTCCTGACCATCTTGTAAGACCCAGACGCTTCCATCTGGGGCTTGCGCAACGTCTCTGACCCGCGCACCCCAGCTAAAGCGTTCGCTCTCATGTGCTTTATCTCCCTCAATCTCCACGTGGATAAGCGCGCGACTTCTGAGACCACCAATTAAGGCGTCACCTTTCCACTCTGGAAAAAGCGAGCCATCATAAATTACGAGACCTGAGGGGGCGATTGTGGGCACCCAAGAGAGTTTTGGTGCCATAAGATCGGGGCGTGTTGCATGATCTGGAATACTGGTGCCATTGTAATTGTCGCCATCAGATACAATCGGCCATCCATAATTGGCTCCGCGCTGGATCACGTTCAACTCATCCCCATCCCGTGGTCCCATTTCAGTAGACCATAAACGCCCTTTCTGATCAAAAGCCAATCCCAAAGCATTGCGATGTCCAACACTCCAAAACGTTTTGGCCAAAGTACCCTGATTTTGGAATGGATTATCTTCTGGTACTGATCCATCCGCATTCAGTCTTATGACTTTGCCCAAAGCCATCTCGAAATCTTGAGCAGGGGTTTGCAATTGACGATCACCTGATGTGATAAATAATTTTCCCTCATGCGCACTTCCTTTTGGTCCGAAGGCAAGGCGGTGCGAAAAGTGACCCTTAGAGCGTCGTTTTGGAAGCTGTGTCCAAATTCTCTCGGCCTCCACAAGTCGTGGCTTTTGCCCAAACATGAGGCGTGCACGCATAACCACAGCACCACGCTCACGACCATTTTCTGACAATTCCACGAAAGACAGATACACCAACTGATTTTTCTTAAAATCTGGGTGCAAAACCACATCGCCTAAACCGCCCTGCCCGCCATAGGCAACCTTGGGCACACCGCCAATTTTTGCTTTTTGACCCGAGCTGTTCACCAGCCAGAGCGTACCAGGTTTTGTGCTGACCAAAAGAATATCATTTGACAAAAACGTCATCGCCCAAGGGGCATCAAATTTGGCAATTGCCTCCCCGTAAATCACTGTGCCTTTATCACCCTCAATGGTTTCAGCCGCATGCGCCAAGCCCGCAAAACTGACAAAAACGAGTGCGGAAAAACGATACAAATTCTTCATAAAATAAGACATTTCGGGATAGCCCTCTTCTGTTTGCTCAGGTCACGCTTGGGTTTGGCACATCCTTCGATGCTCTCAACAGCGTCGCACCCACAATGCGATAGATATTAGCAAGTCTTGGCGCAAAAACAGGAGGCATAGATCTCTTTATCTGCCCGTGCGACTGCGAGATCAAGCTGGGGCTTAAGCAGCTCCGCCTCTCGAGCGCGACCTGTTTCAAGATAGGCTTTATGCAGTCCGATCAAAGCCCAGACATTATTTGGATGGCGATTTGCCCGAATGACGCTCGTGTTCAACCCCAGATCAGCTTCAAAAACATCTATCGCCTCCTCATATCGACCTTGTTCGGACAAAAGAGCGCCAAGCGCGTGTCGGCTTGGCATCATCCACCCCCAAGGTTCGTCATAGGGCAAGGCATCTTCCCGTCTGACTGCCTCATACAGCGCCTCAAATGCCTCTTCGAAGGCGCCCGCATGATAGGAGATTTCACCCTCTAACATTTTTTCAGCAACACCAAGCTGCAACTGACAATTCACAACATGCATATAGCGCGACTCGGGTACATTTTGGACAGCATCATGAAACTGCGCCTGCATCTCCCGTGCGTCTGCGTCTCGGCCCAAAGCGGCCAGCGCAATGCCCTTACCATAATACCAAAGCGCTGTGGTCACGGAGTATAGCTCACGATCCTCTGGCAGTGACGCATCGACAAGTTCACTCCATTTCCCAAACCGTACGAGTGCATGAACTTCGATCCCCATATAGCTTTCCAACCAATCTGCAATTGGCGGCACCTTTTGCAGTAACAACTCGGGCGGAACGGTCTTTTTTAGTCCTTCAGCAGCTGCAATTGCGGGCTCAAATTGCCCCAAAAACATCGCGCCATAGAGCTTGAAGTGATAATTATGAACGCGGTAGAGAGAATAAAAATTCAGTCCCCCCGCCTCTTTCCAATAAAGCTCGTCCGCGCGAATGCCAGCATCATTCCATGTCACCACATCTTGGTAGTTGCCGCAAAGCACATCGATGTGAGTTGACATATGGGGAAGATGACCCGCATCTGGCACCAAATCACGCAGGTCATCCGCTGCCCGCAGCGCCTTTTCGGGCGTAGGCGACATTTCCATCAGATGGATATAAAGATGCAAAAGCCCTGGGTGTCGGTATCCATTGACATGGAAGCGCTCCATAGCGTCTTCTAGGACCGCTTTGACCTCAAGCGTATCGGTCCCCTCTTTCGGCTCACCTGTCTTTAAATCCCAAAGCTTCCAAGGATGGCGGTTCATCATAGCATCTGCAAAAAGAGTGGCCACATCTTCGTCGTTTGGAAAATCTCGATAAACCTGGCGCATCGCACCTGCATATTCTGCACTCCAAAGATAGGGATCATCTGAGGGAAGCGCAGCTTGGTAGCGCTGCATAAGAGCTTTGATCAGGGCAGTTTCAACGCCATCGGTGGCATGATTTAGCGCTGTGCTTAGATTGTCCTTGCAGGAAGAAAGCATTGCAGCCGTTTCTTTTTTCGAAAACAGCTCCCATGGGCGGTTATAATTTGGTCCCGCGATATAGGCGAGTCCCCAATAGGCCATGGCACATCGAGAGTCTTCCTCCAAAGCCCGCTTAAAGCATAGCTCTGCTTCTTCATGATGAAATCCATAGGTCCACATAAGACCGCGGTTAAACCAAAGTTCTGCATCAGCAGAGTCTGTTGCGATGCGCCTGCGATACGTGCCTAAGTCGTAGGGATAATCAAGCATCAAAGTCGCACACCTTTAGATTTAACTAGAGCAACGTTTTTTGGCATCGTCTGCCGCAGCGGTGAGGCCTTGAAGGGAAAAGGTATCAATCGTCGTTTTTCCCCGCGTTGATTTCCCCTTGATCGTCGCTTGCGCCCGCCGCTTGATAGCGGTCAGGATTTTGCTGTCATCCCCTCCGCTT
>WTIQ01000033.1 GCA_011525185.1 Paracoccaceae bacterium
CAGCCAGTTACACCAAAAATAAGGTCTATTTGCAAACGAGCAATGGATTTACGGGCTCTTATGAGCGGACCTCTCATGGCATCAGCTGTGTGGCTATTGCGGGTACTGGTCTTGGGATGGAGCGTGATTACGATTATGACGGTCGCTGCCATCGCAGCGATATGCGCTCGCCCCATGAAATTGGCGCATTGGCGGCCCAAAGAGCAGTCGAGCGTCTTAACCCCCGTAAACCTACAACTGGATCTTATCCCGTGTTATTTGATGAACGCATTGCCTCCAGTCTCATTGGTCATCTTTTGTCTGCGGTTAACGGATCCTCGGTGGCGCGTGGTGTCTCTTGGCTGCGGGATGACTTGGGAAAACAGGTGCTCCCTGATGGGATGTCCTTGATTGAGGAGCCCTTGCGCGCCCGCATTGGGTCATCGCGTCCCTTTGATGCAGAAGGGTTACCTAAGCGAGATCGCGCGATCGTGGATAATGGCATTTTGCAGGGATGGACCCTCAATCTTGCGTCAGCACGAAAATTGGCCATGGAGCCAACGGGGAATGCAGCACGCGCAGCAGGGTCGCTGCCAACACCGTCAGTTGGAAATTTGTCGTTGACCCAAGGAACTGCGACACGCAGCCAGTTGATCCGTGACATGGGCACAGGTCTGGTGGTGACGTCACTCATTGGCTCAACAATTAATCCAAATACGGGGGATTACTCTCGCGGTGCTTCTGGCCTTTGGGTTGAAAACGGGGAAGTGGCTTATCCAGTCAGTGAATGCACAATCGCGGGTAACCTTTGCGATATGCTTTTGCGGGTCATTGCAGCGAATGACGCGCGCGATCATGTTTCTTCTCGCGTGCCATCGCTCTTGATTGAGGGGATGCATATTGCTGGAAACTGATCTAGAGCTTTTAAAAAGAGCTGCTCTAGAGGCGGGAAAAGTAGCGCTCGAATATCACCGTTCTTCCTTTCAAGTTTGGGATAAGCCAGATGAAGCGGGACCTGTCACAGATGCTGATTTAGCTGTCAATCGATTGCTGCTTGAGACGCTAAAAGGGGCGCGGCCAGAGTATGGGTGGCTCTCTGAAGAGAGCGAAGATGATAAAGACCGTCTAAAAAGAGAGGCGTGTTTTGTGGTAGATCCCATTGATGGGACGCGCAGTTTTATCAACAAAGAAAATACATGGTCTCATTCCCTTGCGATCACTCGGGAAGGTCGTCCAGTCGCTGGGGTGGTCTATTTGCCTGCTCTTGATCTTTTGTTCACGGCTGAAGTGGGGGACACAGCACGCCTGAACGGTCAGCCCATTGCGGTGAGTGAGCAAACTAGCTTGGATGCAGCACGTCTCCTTGCAGTCAAAATCGCGCAATCCTCGAAATTCTGGAAGCAAGGCCAAGTGCCCAAATTTGAGCGACACCATCGACCTTCGCTTGCCTATCGCTTGTGCCTTGTTGCACAGGGGAGATTTGATGGCATGTTGACGTTTCGTGACAGTTGGGAATGGGATATTTGCGCGGGAAGCCTGATCGCTGAATGCGCAGGTGCCAGAGTGAGCGACGTCTATGGACAGCCGCTAAAATTCAATAACGCCTTTCCAAAAACAAAAGGCGCGGTTGCCGCCGCGCCTCAGGTTCACGAGGATATTATGACCCTCTCAGACCCGTGATTCCTTTGCTGCGGCTTATATCCGCATCAAAGGCTGAACGAGCCGATGGAACATTTTCTTGAATTTCAGGGGCGCCTCAGTGACGGCCAAACAAATGCATGGCTGACCATCGGCTGCAATAGGAGTGTGCACCGTTGAGCCGTCTGCCAACTCGATGTCTCCCACAGAAAAATACTCGGTTTCATCCGCAAATGCGCCCTGAAGCACCAATGTCATTTCAAGACCCTCATGCGAATGATTTGGTACGGCCGTCCCGGGTGGGATGTACAATAAGCGCGCCGTTGCATCATCCTGCGTATGTAAAATCGACTGTTTAACGCCCATGCCAATGGGTTGCCATTTTATCTCGTCTAAGCTTTCGCCCACATAATCCGACAATGGAGTGGGAAAGTCAGGGGTCGCATTCCGCAAGACGGGCGCTTCGGAGGGCGCCTGTCTGATTTTATCCATTACAGACTGGAATGCGTCTGCTCCCGTCTCAACGGGTGCAGTTTCTGTCAAAAGAGACCCGCCGATTGCATCGAAGCTCTCCAATGTTGCTCGACATGTATCACACATAGATACGTGTGCCGCCACAGCCACGGAAAAAGCCTCTGGAAGATTTCCCGATGCGTAAGCCATCAAGATATCGTCGCTTAAGTGGTGTTTTATTTCGCTCATAGCCATTCTATCATCACTTCATCGCATGCCGCAATCTGTCTAGGGCTAACCGTATACGAGACTTTATAGTCCCTAATGGCAATCCTGTCGCTGCGGCAATTTCACTATGAGACATATCTCCAAAATAAGCCCTTTCAACTAAATTGCGTTGTTTTTCTGGCAAATTGGAAATTGCTTGTCCCAGCTTCATCGTTTCCTGTTGTAGACCGATCACATCTTCTTGATCCGGTTCATGTTCTGGACCCCAACCGACATCTTCTGGTTCGGGCCGTCTTTGTTTTCTAATTGCGTCAATCTTTTTGTTGCGCGCTATCGTAAAAATCCAGGTGCCTGCACTCGCACGGGTCGGATCGAACATATGGGCTTTGTGCCACAGGGTGACCATCACTTCTTGAGCGCATTCTTCTGCAAGCGCTGCATCTGCGCCAGATTTTATCAAAAAACCTTTTACTTTCGGTGCAAAGTGGGAAAACAGACGTTCGAATGCAGCAACATTTTTCTCCGTTGCAACGCTTTGAATGTCGCGCGCCCAAACATCTGGAGGTGTGGGTGAGGATGTCGCAGTCAAATCAGAAACGCCTTTTAAATACGGGTCATGTGCCGCTGGTGTAGCAGGCTCAACCTCCAATAGCGAGGTATCCCGATCTTTTGTTTGTTCATCCAAGCTCATTGATATACATTACGCTCACTGCATTGGTTTGGATCAGAATAATTAACAAAATGACCTGTCATCCATTTAAGTCCGAAGCTCGTATATGGATAAACAGGAGTAATGTGAATGACGAACTCAATGCCTCGCCGAGGACGTGCGAAGATCGCTGTGATAGGAGGGGGCATCACGGGAATGGGCGCTGCCTATGCGCTCTCTAAGCACCACGACGTCACTCTCTTTGAAGCCGAAAAAAGATTAGGCGGGCATGCCCATACAGTTTACGCGGGTAAGTCGGGAACCCAACCCGTAGACATGGGGTTTATTGTCTTTAACTACACAAACTATCCGCTCATGACAGCGCTTTTCGATGAGCTCAATGTCCCGGTTGTCGAGAGTAACATGAGTTTTGGAGCCTCCGTACGTGGGGGACGGTTGGAATATGCTCTGACAAGTCTCGATGCCGTTTTCGCCCAGCGTGTAAATGCGCTTGATCCAAGGTATCTGCGGATGGTGCGTGATATTTTTCGATTTAATGCGCGTGGTTTGGAGACAGCGAGAGGCTCAAATTACACAATCAAAGAGTTTTTGAATGTTCTTGGCACAGGAGATTGGTTTCGCGATTATTATATTTTGCCACTTTCTGGGGCAATTTGGTCGACACCAACGCAAAAGATTTTGGACTTTCCAGCGGCAACCATGATGCGTTTCTTTGAAAATCATGCGCTTCTAAGCCACTCTGGCCAGCATCAATGGTATACGGTTGATGGCGGATCAATCGAATACGTATCTAGATTACAGAACCGTTTGAACCAACAGCATGTTTCAATTCGTCTAAATTCTCCCATTCAATCCGTGGTGCGGGAAGATGGCTTTGTCCATGTCAAAGCACATGGCGGCAGTGTTGATGTGTTTGATGAAGTGGTTTTTGCGACGCATTCCGATGATACACTTAAGTTGCTCTCTGATCCGCGCGCACTTGAGGCGCAGCTTTTGAGGGATGTAAAGTACCAGCCAAATTCAATTGTGCTTCATTGTGATGAAACCGTTATGCCCAAGTCACGCAAGTGTTGGTCCAGTTGGAACTACACGGAGGAAACCAGCAAAAAGAGCGACAAAATTGATCTCACATATTGGATGAACTCACTACAGCCAATTCCAAAATCTGATCCGCTTTTTGTAACACTAAATGGCACGCGTCCAATTGATGAGGCTAAAATTTACGAAGAACGTGTGTTCCGCCATCCCGTCTATGATGCGCGCGCGCTGTCTGCACAAAAAGCCATTTTGGACATCAAC
>WTIQ01000004.1 GCA_011525185.1 Paracoccaceae bacterium
CCCAAAAGCATGGCCACGACACCCAAAGTCAGCACAAAAAACAGGAAAAACGACATTACTGAGCTTAGAACATCTTCCTCAATCGCCCGACCATCATATTTGGGAATAAAAACACCGCTAGGCGAGTGAATACGCTTAATCTGACTAACAACAGAGGCATAGACCAGCTGATAGCGAAAAATCTTCACCGAACACGCAGTCGAACCAGCACATCCGCCGATGAGGCCGATAAAGAAAAACACACTGACAAGAAAGGCTCCCCACTGCATATAGTCAGCACTCGCATAGCCCGTTCCTGAAATAATCGACGTAATGTTGAAAAGGGCTTTGCGAAATGCCGTCTCAATGGCGAAACCTTCGACAAAGTAAAGCTGACTGGCTGCAATTAGTACAAGCATCACAATCAAAAATAGGAAGGTCTTGATTTGCGCGTCCGTGAGCAGCGCTCTTTGATTTCCGTTTATCAATTGTACATATCGCACAAATGGGAGTGCGGCGAGGATCATGAAGACCACGCACATATATTCAACACCAGGGCCAAATGCGGCAAACGATGCATCGTAATTGGCAAACCCACCCGTTGCAACCGTCGTCATAGCATGGACGGTTGCATCAAACGGACTGAGGCCAACAGCAAAATATCCAATGATACAGGCCATCGTAATGCCAAGATAGATAACCGATATCTGTAACGCGATCGTGCGGGCTTTGGGAAGGATTTTCCCCAAAGTATCAAATCCTTCTGCTTTAAAAATTTGCATCCCCCCCACGCGGAGTTCAGGCAAAAACACCATTGCAACAACAATAATTCCAATACCACCAAGCCATTGCAAAATTCCACGCCAGAGCAACAAGCCTTTGGGTAAATCTTCAAGCCCCGTGAGAACCGTAGCGCCTGTCGTCGTCAGGCCAGACATGGCCTCAAAGAAAGCATCTACGTATCTTGCCTCTGTTGCTCCCAAGGCAAAGGGCAAGGCTGCAAAGACAGGAAGAGCAAGCCAGACACCCGTCGTCAAAAGAAAGGTTTGCTGAAGGCTTAGCCCTTCCTTCACGCCGTTAGAACAGGCCAAAGCAATCAATGCCCCAAAAAGAGTGGTTGCACCAGCGCTCATCAAAAAGACAGGCCAATGGCCGCTGCCTTCTGCAAGGTCCACCATAAACGGCAAGAGCATGGCTGCACCCAAGAGCGCCACCAATATGCCAATTACATATCCCACTGGTCGGAGATCAATCATATGTTCAGGCTTTGGGTATTCGCCGAATTATGTCAAGTACTGATCAGCTCTAGCTGACATGGATAAGCGACGAAAAGAAGCGCGGATCCAGAGAGGTTTGCGCAAACGTCTTTCCTTCTGTGAGCACGGATACCGCATCATGGCTGTGCAAACTTTCCTGATGGCTGGCCACAACGCGATAGTCGCGGATACGCGGATCTGCTTTCAGTTTTTGGCTGAACAAACGCGCGGCATCTTCCACAAAGATCGGATTGGCCGCATTCAGCTCTGCAAAGGCTTGTTCGTCCTCACGCTTTACCATCACCTGTGTTTCCGTTGGCACAGCCTGCCGACAGAGTGTAATCAAGTCCTCAAACCAAAGCGTTACCTCGTCGTTCAAGAGAACGGAAAGACGCGCAACAGAGCGTTGCGAGTGCGGCGTTGCGAGTTGATTGCGCGTGCGACGAGCATGTTCGCTTAACTCCAGCGAACAGGGGCATGTAGAGCTATATACATAATCCAAATGAAGGATTTTCGATCTCTGCCCGTTTTGATCAACAACCTCGAGTGTTATGTCGTAATATTGATAGCCAGAGAGACCCGAGCGCAGGCTTTCAACCTTTATCGGAAAAGATGAGCTCATTTGAATGCGGGCATCAAAGCTCTCAAGATCCGCTTTGTAATCATCAAGCGCCCGCGCAATCACATCAAAACTAAAGGTCGCCTCTGCATGTTTGTAAAAGCTACGCATGATTCGGGACATGTTGATCCCTTTTTTATCTGCCTCCAAACTCACGGTTCCTGTAACGGAGGTCTCAAGCGTTTGCTCGCCGCCGTCTTGCATCCGATATTTGACAGGCAGTCTAAAGTTAGAAATGCCAACATGCTGGATTTGCCGATTTTCCCCACGAATTTCAGAAGCTGGACCGTTTTGTAAGTCTGGCAATGTGGAAATATAAGCACTGTCCGTTGAGAAATCGTCCTCGTACACATTCTTAAGGTCAGGATATTCAGAGGGCAAAAGACGAGAGAGTATTTTAGCATCGGGTGATGACAATTCATTACTCTCACCACCTGCAATCCACTTGCGCAGCACCTCCAAGGCACTTTCAACATCGCTGTCAGTGGGCAGTTTTTCTACTTCACGGGTATGAATATTCATTCCGGACCCTTTCGTCGTCTGTGCACAATCGCACAGTGCTTAATATAGTACTTACTTCCTTCATTTACGACTTTTTTAACCAATTGGATCACTGAAACACGGCAGATCGCTGTAAAATCACGATAAAAAAATGCGTCTAACCGTCCAAGGCAGACAATATATCAGAGATGAGATCGCGATAATCTTCTAACCCTACACTGATGCGAACAAGGCCAGACGTGATTCCCAAAGCCGCCTTGTGATGATCTGCGAGCCTCTGATGCGTGGTCGTTGCGGGGTGTGTGAAAATCGATTTAGCGTCACCCAAATTATTTGAAATAAGCCCAATTTCTAAGCGGTTCAAAAAGTCAAAAGCAGCCTTCTGCCCCCCTTGAATATCAATCGACAAAACCGTGCCACCACCGCCAAGCTGATTGCTAACAAGATCATATTGTGGATGAGAGCGATGGCCTGGATATATCATCCTTTGAAGTTTGGGATGTTGATACAGCGTCTCAGCAATCTCTTGGGCACTCTCGCTCTGCGCGCGCACCCGAAGGTCTATTGTCTCCAACCCTTTGAGCATAACCCAGGCATTAAAGGCGCTCATTGCACCGCCTGTATGCTTCAAAAAAGGTTCAAGCGTTTTTCGGATATACGTCTGTGACCCAATGACCACTCCACCTAAGAGCCTACCCTGTCCATCAATGTGCTTGGTGGCAGAATAGACCACAACATCGGCACCCTGTTCGAAGGCCTTGGAAAAGATGGGCGTTGCAAAAACATTGTCAACAATCACCAGCGCCCCAACGTTATGGGCAAGGTCTGACACAGCTTTGATGTCGATCACTTCCAATGTCGGGTTGGAAATTGTTTCAAAGAACACGACTTTGGTATCTGAGCGTATCGCGCTTTTCCACTGTTCGAGGTCGGTGCCATCCACAAAGGTCACTTCTACGCCGAACTTGGTCATGACCTCTTCTAGAATATAGAGACAAGAGCCAAAAAGCGCACGAGAGGAGACGATGTGATCGCCCGCTTTGACAACAGATGCCAGCGCCCCATGTACAGCTGCCATTCCAGAAGCGGTTGCAAAAGCTGCCTCTCCCCCCTCGAGCAAAGCAATACGATCTTCGAACATTGCAACCGTGGGATTGCCATATCTGGCATAAATAAATTCATCATCACCCGATTGCAAAAACCGCTGCTCGGCTTGTTCGGCGCTGTCATAGACGAACCCTTGGGTCAGAAATAGCGCTTCACTGACCTCGCTATACTGTGAACGACGCGTACCACCATGCACCATTTGAGTTCGCGTTTTGTAACTCTTCTTCACTGAAAATCCTTGCAGCTAAATTTTCTTGCACCATAAGCTTTTGCGAGTTGACCTTTTTGACAGACTAACTAGCCTTTTATAGCTGGCCATCACACTTCACTTGGGTAGCTATGAAAACACCGCATCTGTGTCAACTAAGACTATAGGAAACGTGAAAGCGTAAATCGAAGCGATTTGGGATCGCTGTTTAGATCGTCCCCGCGAATAAGAACGGCTGTATTCACACTACCACTTATCAAGGAAGCTTCGTCCAAATTCGGTGCAATGGGCCCATGTGACTAGGTTACTTCTCTTCCAAATCTCCATATTTCATGAACACACGCACCTGAAAGAGCATAAAGAGCATAACGGCACCACTTAACCCAAAGGTCTTAAAATAAACCCAAGTCTCGCTGCTTTGCGTGCGCCAAACGAGCTCATTTAAAACCGCGAGCGCGAAAAAGAAAGCTGTCAGCCGCTTTGCAATAATGGCCCAGCCCTCAGACTGCATGACGAGCTTATCTCCCATTAAAGCCTCGATGTAATTCTGCCCTCGCATCAAACCAAAACTCAAAGCCGCCCCAAAGAG
>WTIQ01000145.1 GCA_011525185.1 Paracoccaceae bacterium
ATTACCTCGATAAATATTGGTGCTTGCGACAGAAAGCGCTGATTTTCGACGTACCAGAGAAACCAGTTGAAATATCGGGGCCTGACACTGTGCCGTTCCTTGAAAAGATCGTTGCCCGCAAAGTGGCAACCATGAAAGAAGGGCGCGGATATTATGCCATTGCCTGTACACCCCATGGAGGTGTGTTCATGGATGGCGTAATGTTTCGGATGGGTGAAAATCGGTTCTGGTATGTGCAGGCCGATGGCCCCTTTGAGGCGTGGCTTTTGGCTCATAGCGGCAGCTTTGATGTGACTATTTCAGACCCGCACAGTCGTGTTCTTCAAATTCAAGGACCAGCCTCGTTTGATATCATGAAGGCGGCCTCTGGCGGTGCCATCGACGAGACCATGCAGTATTTTCGTTCTGGGTTTTTCGAGTTGGGGGGGCAGCGGCTCTATGTCTCTCGCACAGGTTTTACCAACGAATTCGGGTTTGAAATCTATACCGATGGGGCCAACACCGATCATATCGCGCTATGGGATCACCTGATGGCGTGCGGGGAGCCGTACGGGATGGAGTTTTCGTCGACACGTGCCTTAACCATTCGCAGGATTGAGGGTGGCATCCTTGGTAATGGCACCGATATAACGCCAGATATGACACCGTTTGAGGCGGGGCTCGCACCCTTTATCAACATGGACAAAGGTGATTTCATTGGGCGTGACGCACTGGTTGGAAAGGACACGCGGTCTTGCCTGTTTGGCCTGACCTGCGCCAGCGAGACTCCAGCAGCAGGCAGCATCGTGTTGGACGGGGATGCCGAGGTTGGTCACATTACTGCTGGTATTCCCTCGCCTACGCTTGGGCTTGGTGTGGGTTATGTGCGTTTCAACGCTCCCGGCGACTGGGTCGGTCGTTCGCTTTCAATGCGTTTGCCCGATGGCAGCGTGCACGAGGGCGAAATTGTTCAGCCGCCGTTCTTCGATCAAGAGAAAAACATTGTACGTGGCGTGGACCGGAGGATCCCTGAAAGATCAACATGAGATTCAGCGGCCAAATGCATCACTGCATCCGGAGTATGTTTGGCGAATACGCCATCCAACGCCGCACAGTCGCGAATATCAACCTGTTCAAACACATAGTTCGGGTGCTCAGCAACACTTGCCACATTGTCCAAACAGGCCGCATAAGTCAGCGCATCGACATTGACCACATGATGCCCCCGCGCAATCGCTAAGCGCACCACGGCTGACCCAATAAACCCCGCACCGCCAGTTAGTAGTATTTTCATGAATTTTCACCGTAAATAAAGGGGCTGACAAAGTCGGCCAAGGCAGGTGCAATGGCATCCTTATCGCTTAGGATCGGATCAACGGATAGCGGCCAGTCGATGCCACAACTGTCCCAACGCACCGCTCCTTCGGTTTCAGGGGTGTAATAATCAGTGCATTTATAAACGATTTCACTGTCAGGTTCCAATGTCATGAACCCATGTGCAAAACCAACAGGAATATACAATTGATGCCCATTCTCAGCTGTTAATTTATGGCCTTCCCATTGCCCATAGGTTGGACTTGCACGCCGAATATCCAAGGCCACATCAAAAATCGCTCCACGCCCACAGCGCACCAGTTTTCCTTGTGCACAGGGCGGTGCCTGAAAATGTAACCCGCGCAGCGTCGCAACAGCATGAGATATAGAATGATTGTCCTGAACAAACTCAACATCAATCCCCAACTCGGCATACCGACGACGGCTAAACGTCTCAGCAAAAAAACCACGCTGATCTTCATGTCGCGTAGGAGTGATGTGTTGCACCTTAATCAAAGAATAACTCCTTTGCCTATTCCGATGATCCAACTAGCTGTTGCAGGCAGCATAGAGAATAAAATTTTTAGTGTTGCGCGTTTATTAATAGGGATGGTGGTTTGGTCAAGCTGTGCTTGACGCCACCGTTGTGCCATTTAATCCCGATATGCGGTTGAATTCCATCTCGCTCACAATCTGTTGAGCACACCAGTCCGCGTACTTTTTGGTTTTATTGATCTGCCTTCTGCCTCCCAAAAAGTTGGCAGGGTTTCGGGTGGTTATCATATTAAAAACCCTCTGCAGAACAGCGTTCCCCTGTAGAAATGAGGGCCGCGCCTGCTGAGGGGCAGGCTGGCGCGGCCCAGTGGTGCCATGGCGCGAGGTTTTTGTGCTGAAATTTTTTAATATGAAGGGGTCTATTAAAGGTTCTGATGTGTAGCATTCTCGAAAAGAACAAACCCTATCAACTATGCTCGAACACAAGCTCCGTATAAAGGAAAACAAAAGTAGAAACATTCTGCGCCGTGGTTCCCTGGGATTGAGTCTGGCTCCCCTCGGCAGGGGGCACTGTCGCAAGACATTTAGAGGTAGGACTGATGCGGAAAAATCATCGATGATCCCTTCCTCATACACGCACTCATAAATGCGTAGCGCTCTTTTTGCAGCGGCTTCATTTTGTGGTTTTTTTTAGAATTCCAGCATTCTGCGCACATCAGCACTAATCATTCCGAGCAGCATCTCATCGGATTCCACAGATCTTACAGAGCTTAACTTCTCTCGATTTCAGCTCTTAGGTTACCCATTAATGTTTGAACTGCCTGAAGGTACCTTTCCGATATCAAACGTCCATCGGCGTCGAATTCGTCGGGTGCATTTGCCACGCAAACAATCGGCGAGGTCAACAAACGAGGACCAAATGGGGTTAGGCAGGCGCGCACTGTGTATTGCGCTGTCTCGCCGCCTGTGCGTCCGCCTGCTGCGGTCATAACGGCAACGGGCTTGTCTTTCCACGCGCCGCCTGGAACACGGCTGACCCAATCCAAAGCATTTTTTAAGACGCCAGAAATCGCTTTGTTGTATTCTGGGCTGACGACAATAACACCATCAGCTTTCTTAATTTCAGAAGCGAGTGCCTCAACTACATCGGGACGGCCATCGGTCTCTAAATCCCCGTTATATAGAGGCAAATCAAGGGACAACTCTTGAAAACTGCACGTCCCCAAAAGGCGCACCGCTTCATGAAGTAATTTGCGATTAAAGGAATGCTGACGCAATGATCCGCACAACCCGACAATCTGTGACATGTTGCCCCCCTTATTTCAATGCGGCGGGACCATAGCAACCGTTTGGTTCTCTCATTCCCGAGGACCTGTGTGTACAGGTGGGTGCCAGATAATTAGGCCAGGACCCAAACAGAGCCAGCTCCCTCGGAATTGCTTAAGGCCACCGGAATGCAACCGTAGACGTGAAGAACAGTACCCGCCATGGCTTAGGTAATCTTGGAGGCTTCCAAAGGCAAGAACGAAAATCAATGAAAAATCGGGGGAATATTAAAAGTCAGAACCGCTCACGAATATATGCATCACAAAACATAACGAGCTTGTTATTTTTCGTGAAAATCTAAAGGATCATGTCTTGCGAATACCTTTCATACTTAACAATGAAAGGAAAAATGGTGAACATACTTAAAACGACTATAGCAGCTGTAACTCTTAGTATTGCGGCCGCAAGTGCACAGGCAAAAACAATTGTCGATATTGCAGCTGGCGATGAACGCTTTTCAACATTGGTTGCAGCAGTCTCTGCTGCGGGTCTTGTCGAGACGTTGTCCTCCTCAGGTCCATTCACGGTTTTTGCACCCCTAAACTCTGCATTCGATGCCTTGCCCGAAGGCACAGTAGAAACCTTGCTCAAGCCAGAAAACAAGGATCAACTTACCAATGTGTTGCTATACCACGTAGACGATCGCAACCTCACAGCAGGCATGATCCCAGTGGGCTCAAACTATTTTAAACCAATTTTGACCTCTGACCGCCTGTGCATCACTAAATCGGGTGCGGGAGTATCGATCACAGACAGCACAAATCAAGCCGCTAACGTGGTGATCGCAGATATTGTTGCAGATAACGGCGTGATACATGTCATCGATAAGGTGCTCTTGCCAGGTGCGCGTCCAAACTGTCATTAGCCCTATCGGTTCTTTAAGAAGAAACGATTTAACGATAGAGTGCAAAAACGCACTTAACATTGAAATTAGTTGCCCCAGTATTATGGGGCAACACACTTCCTTTGATTTTAATTTCATAGATGGTCAATGGCAACTATGCCCGCCAATTAAGGATTCTGAAAAAGACAACGCGTTTTCATAGATTAAGCGCTTGACCTAGATCGGGATTCAAAATAGTTCCACCGTGTCGGCGGAGTAGCTCAGGTGGTTAGAGCAGCGGAATCATAATCCGCGTGTCGGG